>NZ_JBQKDN010000003.1:0-130752 GCF_052121815.1 Collinsella sp. LCP19S3_B6 | reverse complement strand
GCCAGCCCCAGCTCCCGGGTCGCCCGGTGAAGGCGAGGAAGAAGGGCGTGAAGGGAGCGAAGAGCGTTGCTGCCTAGGCTAGCCCCTTGTCACACAAACTACCGAAGCCTCTAAAAAAGCCGATAACACATAGGTTTTTTGACCTAATGCGTTATCGGCTCTGCGTCTATGCGTCTGGCACTTTTAATCATTTTTTTTTGAATTTATTATATGTGTTAGCTAACTGTCCACAAGCCGCGTTAATCTCTCTGCCATGAGAAACTCTTATAGTAACTTCAAGTCCTGCTTGCTCTAATTGATGTTTGAATGCAACTATTTCCCGTTTCTGTGGTGCTTTAATTCTTGAATTGCTTGTTGGGTTGTATTGTAACACGTTAATCATAACTTTTTTGCCCCGAAACCATTTTGCAAGTTGTCTTACATCTGAGGGCCGGTCATTTATACCCGGTAAAAGCAAATACGCAAAGACAATTTTGCGATTATGCCTTTCAGAATAGGATAAGGCTTGCTTAACAACATCTTCAATAGCATATATGCGCATGTGAGGAATAATACGATTTCTTGCAGATTGTGTTGCTGCGTGTAAAGATATTGTCAACTGAATTTTAAGATGTTCCTCGCGCAATTTTTTTAATTGATCGACCGGACCAACTGTTGATATGGTAATGCCGTCGGTTGGAAAGTTGAGCCCATATCTATCTCGGAGAATATGGATTGCTTTTATCAAGTTGTCATAATTGAATAAAGGCTCTCCCATACCCATAAAAACGATACGGTTTACTTTTCGACGCAACAATATAATCTGTTGTACGATTTCTGACGATGTTAGATTACGAACAAAGCCATTTCGCCCGGACTCACAAAAAATACAACCAACAGGACAACCGACTTGTGTGCTCACGCAAACAGTTCCACCATCTCGCCGCTTGATAAAAACCGTTTCAATGTATTTGTTGTCTTTCAGTTCGTAAACATACTTTTCAGTATCACTGCTTTTGTAAATATTTTTTACCAACATTGATAGATTTTTTTTGCGTGGTAATTGCTTATATAATTCTTCATATAAGGCTTTTGCTTCATTCTCGCCAATAACTTCCGACATTTCTTTGTAAGTAAATCCGTATGGATCATTCCGTACTTCCGCAGGCGTATATTTAGGTAAACGTTTCATTTTTATATCCTTTCTTCTAAATAATAAAAGTTTGTTTTTCTGTATTTTTGATTACAATCTCTAATTTTTCTACATCAATGATATGCGTCAATTTGCATTTAGGGCAGAAAAGAGGAAAATCTTTTAATACAGTATTATGAAATACTTGAACTCTCGTCTTTCCGTTACAAATCGGACATTTTACCCAATTTTTTAAGCATTATATTTCACTCGTCCTTTTTACACAAAAAAATGGGCTCTTCTGGTTCTGTATGGAGTTGCTTTCGCCGCCGTCCCTGTCCTCGTCCCCCACTGATAAGCGGGAGTAAAGGGCTGTGATTTTGCTGTAATCATTCATGTGCATACCCTCCTGCGTCAATATATGTGTTGCTTACAGTTAAGATTATGCACCTCATCGGGCAGAGCCGTACTCCGCGCCCTTGCGGTATTTCTTCGCGTTTTTCCCTTTGACATAGACTATCAAGCGGATAATCACCGCACCGACAATGCCGACAAGCAAATCCAACGGGTAAACGCTCGGCAAGGCGTTTTCAAAGGCTGCGGAAAATCCTTGTGTGATATTCAGTATCTTTGCAGAAATATCCGCGCCGGGGGCAAGCCGCACCGCCTGTCCGACTTTATCAAAGAGATAGACAAAGAACACATAGGGGATATTCGGAAGTATCAGCTTTTTGTAGTTGATCTGCTTCATATCTCGCGCCCCCTGTCCATTTTCTTTACCTTGTCGCGGGCGGCGTTAAGCTGCTTCGCCTTGTCCTTTGCAGCGGCAAGGGCTTTGCGGATAGAGGGCTTTTTCTCCCGGTTCAGCTTCTTTGCGGAAAACTCTTGAAACGCTGCGGTCATAACGTCCGCGTCCCGGCCTTTGAAAAACACAAGGTAACGGGTCTGCTCGCCCTTAACCTTTTTTAGCGAAAAATCTATGTTGTATTTCTTCGCCGTACTCTCAAAGGCTTTAATATTGCTGTCGGTGATCTCGATGTTGGAAACACCCGCGTTCTGCTTCATAAGCTGCCGCATGGTCTGTTTCCCATGCGCGGGTTTGCTTTTCTGCTCCAAAAACTTTTGGATTGCTTTCTGTAACGCCTGTTCGGTAAGCCGCGCCGCGCCTTTTCCCACTTTGACGTATAGGGCAATCGTTTTTTGGGTTACTTCCTCCTGCAAGGTATCAACTCCTTTCCCGGTAAAGTGCGGCTATGCTCATTCGCCGCCGTATAAGTCGTGATTGACAAGGGCGGTATAGTAGCTGTCAATGGTACTCGGCGCGTTGAACAGCACCGCTTTTAGATACTGCTTGATGTTGCGCACTTTGGTTGTGTTCTCCCTCATGCAATCCAAAACAAACTCAATATGGCTGCTGTTCAGCTTCAAAAACTTGGATTTCACCAATTCGGCGGGGTAGTCGTCCCCGGCAATACGGATTGTCTTTCGGGCTGTGCAGACGGTTTCCAGCATAAGGTCAACAATCTCGTCCAAACGGTCTTTGTCAATTTTGCAGTTTTGAATGAGATGGTCGTATTCGATATTGTCCTTGATAATCTCCCTGTAAATCTCTACTGCGCTATTGCTTTTCGCTTCCGTTCTTTTCCTTTCCGGCGGCGTAGCCGCTTCGCCATGCGCAAAGGGCAAGGGGTTTAGGGAATGGAAAGGAATGGAATCGGTACTTGATAAATCAGTAATTGATTGTTCTTTACTTAATATATCTTTATTTAATTGCGTTGGATTTTCCAACGTAGGTTTTTCCTGCGTAGGTTTTTCCAACGTTGGATTATCCAATGTTGGATTTTCCAATGTAGGTAAATCCAATATAGGCGGCTGTCCGCCGCTGGTAGCTGCTTCCGGCTCTCGCGGCTGCGGCTGCTCGTATATGACGTAATCTGCGCCCCGCAAGCGTCCCTTTTCGTCGCGCTCCCGGCTGCGCACGATATATCCGGCTTTTTCGAGTTCCTTTACCGCTTCGCGGATTGCGTCGATCTTCTCCCGGTTGATATGGGATAAGCCCGCAAGGGTATAATCCCAATCTTCGGGCAGCGAAAGCATTTGCGACAACAAGCCCTTTGCCTTTAAGGACAATTCCTTGTTTCGCAAGTGGTGGTTGCTCATAACGGTATATCCCGTATTTCGCTCCACTCTGAAAACTGCCATATTTCCTCACTTCCTCTCTTGGTATGCGTGGACAATTAGAAAGCCGTTTTCGGCTGTTTTGGTATTGCAATATGCCCTTTGCCGTTTTCGCGTCTGCAAAGCCGCATGGCACAAGGGCTTTTGCCCGTCTATTTGTCCATGCTGGCGTGCGTTTTCCGCGTCCTTTTGCCGGGGCAATAGGGACACTCTTTGAAAACGCAAAACTCATATTTCCACCCGGGGCGGTAGAAACGGCAAGTGCCGCAATCTTCATCATCTCCGGCACAACCGGATTGATAGCGGTCAAATCCCGGCTTCTGCTGCATGAGCAATTCAAACGCCCGCTGCTTGCCCTTTGTGAAATACATTCCGGCTGCACCTCCTTTCCTGCGGGCATAAAAAAACGGCGTTACTTTCTCCCCCAAAGGGGTTAAGGTAACGCCGTTTGTGTGCGTATTCAGTTTTTAACACATTCCCTGTCTATCCGCTGTCCGCAAAACCATTGATTTTATTAGCTTTTTGCCGCTATCGCTATCACACCTCATTATTATTCCGACCGCGTTATACGTCGCCTAGCTATTAAACCCATTGAACTTGAGGTAGCTCATCAGGTACGCCTTCGATACAAAAGACGAAACCGCACTGCGTACGAGCAATGACTCGCGCGTAACCTGATGTGCGGTATCAGGCACCGGAGTCTGCTCGACGGAAAACGCCGCTCGAATCGATGCCTCAAGTTGATCGACTACATAATCGAAAGCCGTCGGAGCGTCGTAGCTCAAGCGCTGAATATTAAAGAGCGCCTGAACCGCAGCGATGGGCAGCACCTGCTTAAAGATACAAATGGCAATGAGACGCGCAATCTGCTCACGGCCATACTGCTTTTTAACCGGAGCAGGAACGAGGCCGACCTTTACGTAGTTATTGATCATCGAAGGCGTGATAACGGGCTGCTCTACGCAAATCGAAAGCGGCTCCATCCACAGCGCAACATATTCAATAACCTGATCGCGATAGAGTGTTACGTTGGGCAGCTGGTCATAGCGTGGCAGGCTCAACGCATTGAGTTTACCCACCATATCGGACTGAATAAATGCATCCGGCAGCACCGTCGGCTGAATATCCTCCGGCTTAATGCTGACCGATGTATCGGACATCGGGATAACATGTTTGACGTGGTTCATAAGAGACCTCCGTTCGTTTTCTATATTGTATTCTAGAATATCTAGTTTTGCATACCACATAGCCGCTAAGTAAAAGTGGTTGGACAGCACATTGACGCACCGTCCAACCACTTTGTATAAAGATAGCAACCTTACATAAGATATATTATCGTACTTATCCTCGTAAGAAGGCGTATGCGCTGGTAGCCGCTATGGCTCCGTCCGAAACGGCGGTCAAAACCTGGCGTAAACGCTTGGAACGGATATCGCCGGCAGCAAACAAACCCGGCGTGCGCGTGGCCATCGAATCGTCGGTAACGATACCGCCGTCAGGCGCCAGATCCACCAGATGCTGTACAAGCTCGGTATGGGGCTGTGTTCCGGCAAAGACAAAGATGCCAAACGAACCTGGATCGAAGGACTCGGAATAGGTATCACCGGTGGCGTTGTCCTTAAACGTGATAGTTGTAGGCATGGCCTCGCCCGATAGCTCCACAATACTAGTTTGGTACCTAACCGAAATATTATCTTTAGCGAGTACCTTTTGAACCACGCCATCGGGAGCACGGAACTGATCGCGGCGCAAGACGATGGTCACGCTGCTGGCAATTTCTGATAAGAACAGGGCTTCCTCGCAGGCAGCATTACCGCCGCCAATGACAAAGACCTGTTTGCCACGAAAGAACATGCCATCGCACGTCGCACAATACGAAACGCCGCGACCGCGATACGTATCCTCGCCAACAAAACCAGCAGAGCGCGGCGTGGCGCCCATGCAGGCAATAACGCTTGAGGCCACCGTGTCGCCCGTATCGTGATGCACCGTAAACAGCGCCGCATCCGCATCGTAATCGATACCCGTCACCATGCTCCATGCAACCTGCGCACCCAGACCCTCTGCATGCTGCTGAAAACGCTCGCCGAGTTCGGCGCCGCTCAAGAGCGGAATGCCCGGATAGTTTTCGACCTCATTGGTTGTGGCGATCTGTCCTCCCGACATGCCTTGCTCGATCACGGTCGTCGTTAGGTTGGAGCGCGACGCATAAATGGCTGCAGCATAGCCCGCTGGGCCGCCACCGATAATCGCAACATCGATCGGCTGATTGGTAGTCATGGAGTGTCCTCTCATCGAAACATTGGCGTTCTTTGCGCTCATACCCAAATTTAGGAGAACATGACAGTCATGCACTACAATGATTCTTTGCGAAACAACGATGAAGGGGAGTTATCGATGGATCAAACGCAGATGGGCAATGACGCTCCCCTGCCCACGCAAAGCGCCCCCCAATCGGAACAATTGATGCCGTCACCCGGACAAAAGCCCTTAGTAACCATTGTCCACGCATCGGTTGGTTCGGGACACAAAGCGGCAGCCAACGCTATCGCACAAACATTCGAGCTTATACGCGGTACCAAGGGCATACCGCAGGATGTCGAGATCGAGGTCTTGGATATCCTCGATTTTGGACGCATAAAATTCGACGGCAACAAAACGGCCGCATCGTTTACCGGCGCCACACGCCCAATTTATGACTTGACCTGGCGATATACCCTTACCGGACACCTGCTTTGGGGCGGCGGCACGGCATGGTCGCGCATTATGTTCCCCGCATTTAACGAATACGTTCGCACTCGTAGGCCTATTGCCGTGGTCACCACACATATCACGGCAGCCAACGTTGCGGTTGGTGCGCGCGTCATTACGGGCATCGACTATCCCGTCATTTGCGTGCCGACCGATTACGAGGTCGAGGGCTGGTGGCCCCATAAGGACACTGACTTATTCTGCGTGGCAAACGAGTTTATGGCCGAGACGCTCCGCCCACGCAAGGTTCCTGAGGCAAAGATACGCATTACGGGCATCCCTATTCGCGCTGGATTTGACACGGATTACAATCGTGAGGAAGAACTCGAGAAGTTCAATCTCCCTACCGACAAGACCATTGTGCTGGTAATGGCCGGCGCCAGTTTGCCTCAACCGTACGTCCGCTTTCGCGCGGCGATGGACCAAACCCTCCCCTTCCTCCGTAGCTTCGAGGACATGCACTTTGTCTTTTTGCCGGGCAAGGACACGGAATACGCCACGCGCCTGAAAACGCTCTTCGAAGCCATGAAACTCGAAAACGTCACGGTCCTTGACTATGTCGATGACATGGCAGCGCTCATGCACGGCTGCGATCTGGCAATTCTCAAATCGGGCGGACTCACTGTTACCGAATGCCTGTGTGCACACCTGCCGATGATTCTGCTGGGCAAGTCCTATGGCCAGGAAAAGGCCAACACCACCATGCTCACCGACTTGGGCGCCAGCATGCATGTCACCACCGCACGCGAGCTCATCGTGACGCTGCGCCATCTCCACGATCATCCCGAGTCGCTCAAGGCACTGCTCATAAATGGCGAAGTGCTACGCCGTCCACACGCGGCCGAGGACATCGCCATCGCAACCATGGAACTTGCAGGCAAGCCCCAAAAGCGCAAACGAGCCTTCTGCCGCTTCTACTGGGGCGGAAAACCCGCGCATATCCGCTAGCATTGGACTGTCCGCTTGCCTGCGGGAGGCCCCTATATATCATCCCGTGCTCAAACATTCTCGCTTCGCTGCGAAACTGCGCGCGGGACGATATATAGGGGCCTCCCGCAGGCAAGCTGCGTTTACGTATTAGCAGCTATACCAGATTCCCCACCATTAGAATCTGCAAAGGCAAAACCGGAAAATTCAAATGCAGTAAGCCAATGCGACAAAGGGACTGTTCCTTTGTCGCATTGGCTTACTAGAATGTAAATATTTTTCAAGCGAGTAGCCTCCCGCCCACCTCTCACACATATCGTTCCACGCGCAGTTTCGCAGCGAAGCGAGAATGTTTGAGCACGGGATGATATGTATGGGGCTCAGGCGAAAGCGGAATCCATGCGCCCCTGCGATGCGAGAATGTTTGAGCATGGAATGATATGTGTGAGAGGCGGGCGGGAGGGATACGAGCGCCCCCGCGAGAATGTTTGAGCATGGGATGATATATAGGCGGGTCGGGCCGGTCAGCGGACAGTACGTAAACGACTAAGCGACGCCGCTGGAGCCGAAGCCTCCGTTGCCTCGGTCGGTTTCGTCTAGTTCGTCTACCTCCACGAGATTGACCGTGGGAACTTCTTGGATGACGAGTTGAGCGATTCGGTCACCCTTGTTGATCTGGATTTCATTGGATGGATCCAGGTTGATAAGGATGACTTTAAGCTCACCTCGATAGTGGGCGTCTATAAGACCGGGCGTGTTGACTATAGACAGACCCTGCTTAATAGCCAGGCCACTGCGAGGCTGAACGAAGCCAGCGTATCCATCGGGCAGCGCGATCGCAAGACCAGTACAGACCAAGCGTCGCTCGAAGGGCTTAAGGGTACAGTCCTCATTGGCACGGAGATCCAAACCGGCATCTGTGGGATGGGCGTATTTGGGAAGCTCGATCGTAGGGTCGAGACGCTTAATGTTGACTGTAATGTTGGACATAAAATCACCTTAGCTTGTCGAGCTCTTGCAAAAACTCATCGATGTCTTTGAAATCGCGATAGACCGAGGCAAAGCGAATGTAGGCCACCTTGTCGATCTTGGCCAAGCGCTTAAGCACCATGTCGCCCAGGTCGTGGGACGTAACAGCCGTCAGCGTACGGGAACGCAGCTCCACCTCGATGTCATCGATGAGCTCATTGAGCTTTTTCGTGTCGATGTCGCGCTTAATCGTAGCGCGCATTAAGCCGACCAGCAGCTTATTGCGATCGAACCGCTGCCTTGACCCGTCAGATTTGATGACCTCGATGGGGTCTTCGCATCGCTCGAATGTTGTGAAGCGATAGTTGCACGAACAACATTCACGACGGCGTTTAATGGTGTTATTAGATTCCTGCATACGGGAATCGACAACACGGGTATGTGCATTGCCGCATCTGGGACAGCGCATGGTACCTCCTCCAAAACGATAACAAGGGTACCATGTACCGGAGTTTAAATCTTACGAACGCGCAGGAACTTTAAGAACGTCACCCGCATCGAGTGACCCATGCTCCAGATGATTGACACTGCGAATCATGTCAGAAGTCTCCTGTGTAGAAAGACCGTCGACGGAATGCTCCTGAGCAAGCGACCACAGGGAATCGCCAGACTGAACACGGACGGTCTCATAGGTAACGTTAGATGCCGACTCGGCATATGCGGCGTGACGAGCGCTGAAGATCGAGGTAGCAAGTACAAAGAAGAGCGTGAGCGCAACGGCCAGGGCGACAATCGTCGAGGCCTTCAGAGCAACGGGGGCCGAAGTCGTGGCGACGCACTGGCTGCGGACGGGCTTGCCAGGCAGTGTTTGAAAACCAGATCGGCCGCCTTTGACAACCGTGAAAGCCGGCGCCGCAGGCGTCTCGAGCTTAAGGGCGAGGTTTCCCTGGACCATATCCGTTGCATTCATCATGTTCTCCTCTCGCGTTTTTTGACGAGAACTGTTTTATCAAGCCGCGAGGACAAAAAAGTCTAGCGCGGGAACGAGTGTTCGGTTAGTATTATCTTCGAACAGTTGTTCCTGTCAAGCAAACATAGAACATTTGTTTGGGTTAGGTAGAGAGGAATCCCTGATGGCTCGCAAAATTACCAAGCGACAGCAGCAGATTTACGACTTCATCAAGGAGTATCAGCAGGAAAAGGGCTATCCGCCCAGCGTGCGTGAGATGGCTTCGGCTGTGGGTCTTTCCTCCCCTAGCACCGTACATGCACATCTCTCCGCACTGGAAGCACGCGGCCTGCTCAAACGTGACGCCACCAAGCCTCGTGCCCTAGAGCTCTTTGACGAGGACGGAGCCTCCGTCTCCATTTCAAAGTCCGATGAGCCCACGGCACCCCGCGGAACCGTATCGCTACCCCTCGTGGGCCGTGTTGCCGCAGGGATCCCCATCCTTGCCGAGCAGAATATCGAGGACACCTTTACCATCCCGACCGAGATCGCAACGGACCAGGGGTCTTTTATCCTCGAGGTCCACGGCAATTCGATGATTAACGTCGGTATCCTTAACGGCGACTATATCATCGTTCGCGAACAGAAGAGTGCCATGAATGGCGAGATCGTTGTGGCCATGATCGATGGCTCCGCAACGGTCAAAACGTTCTACAAGGAGCAGGGACGAGTTCGCTTGCAGCCCGAAAACGACACCATGGAGCCCATCTATGCGACAAATCCGACGATCCTGGGCAAGGTCGTTGGATTGATGCGCCGGTTCTCGTAATGCAAAACCGCATCACGGTCTTTGATACCATTCGCGGATTTACCATGCTGTCGATGGCAGGATTTCATGCTTGCTACGATCTTGCCTATCTTTATGGTTGGGATATGCCCTGGTTTACTCAGACCATCTTCCAAGACATCTGGCGTGCCAGCATCAGTTGGATTTTTTTGTTTATTGCCGGCTGGATGTGCACCCTCTCGCGCAACAACATCAAGCGTGCCGTCAAATATGCCGCTGCCGCTTTTGTCGTATGGGTCGCGACGACGCTCGTCTCAGTCGATGACTCGGTGAACTTCGGCATCATGTTCTGCATGGCGGCCTGCACCGCCATTGTCGCGCTCGCGCGTCCGGTGATCGTTAAAGTGCCGTCGGTATGGGGTATAGCAATTTGCCTCACACTTTTTACCCTTACCTGGAGCATTCCTAAAACGGTTTATCCTATCCCCTATTTAGCTTGGCTGGGTTTCCCAGGTCCAGACTTTGTCTCTGGTGATTACTATCCAGTCATACCATTCTTATTTATGTACCTTGCAGGCTTCTTTGCCGCCCACACGACTCAGGAAGCAAACTATGAGGCGCCGGGATGGGCCTATGCGAATCCCATCCCGGCGCTCGCAAGTCTCGGGCGCCATGCGCTGCCGTTCTACCTGCTGCATCAACCGGTTATCTTGGGTGTACTGGAGCTGATTTACTCTGTTCGATAACGCTCGAGACGCGGTGCGATACGGGCTGGAAGCTTTGCCACAATACGAACGCCGTCCTCGAGGTATTCCTCGTGCAGAAGGGTTCCCTGTTCGTGCACAAGCGTGATTAACGCGCCCTCTCGATACGGGATATCGGCCGAGAGCAACACGTCCGTAGCGGCCGCTTCACGAGCGATGCGATCGACTAAGTCATCAAGGCCCTCACCCGTCTGAGCCGAGAACAATACCGCCTCGGGATAGCGCCGGCGAAAGCTCAAGCGGTCGACGCTATCGAGCAGATCGATTTTATTGAACACGGTAAGCGTCAGGCGCTCACCGGCACCAATCTCGTCAAGGACACGATCAACCGCCTCAAGCTGACGCTCGTAATCCTCATCGGAAGCATCCACAACTTTAAGAACCAAATCGGCGCCGAGCACCTCGGAAAGCGTAGATTTAAACGCGTCGACCAGGCCATGGGGCAGCTTTTGAATAAAGCCAACGGTATCAGTGATCGTCATGCCACGGCCACCGGGTAAACGATACGAACGCGTCGTAGGATCGAGCGTGGCAAACAGCTTATCCTGCGAAAGTACCGTGGATCCCGTCAATCGATTAAGCAACGTCGACTTACCGGCATTGGTGTAGCCAGCCAACGCTACGCGAAACGCCGGCGATTCAATACGGCTTTTCGATTGCACATCACGACGTTGTTCAACCTGTTTCAATTCGCGTCGAAGCGCAGCGATCTTATCGCGAATCAGGCGACGGTCGACCTCGAGCTGGCTTTCGCCCTGGCCAAAACGCGATCCAATGCCGCCACGCGTCTGTTCCTTAGCAAGGTGGCTCCACATACCTCGCAGACGGGGCAGCAGATACTGCAACTGAGCCAGCTGTACCTGTAAGCGACCCTCACGCGTCTGAGCATGCAGGCCAAAGATATCCAAAATCAACGCCGTACGGTCAATAATCTTGACCGGTTCGCCCACGGCTTTCTCAAGATAGGACTGCTGTGAAGGAGTCAAGTCATCGTCGAAGATTACAACATCCGCATCCATACGATGCACCAAACCGCATAGCTCCTCGACCTTACCGGAGCCGATAAACGATTTGGGATAAGGTTTAACCAGACGCTGAGACAAGCGTGCCACGCATTGGACTCCAGCAGTGTGAGCCAAGCGCTCGAGCTCGTCGAGCGAACGGTCGAGCGGCCAGGCGTTATCGCGCCACTCAACACCAACCAAGACGGCACGCTCAGGTTCAGGCGCCGTGGGAACCAAGGGAAAACGTGCCATTAGGCAGCCTCGATACGACGGTAGATATCATCGACGACCTCATCGATGGTAAACTCATGCATATCGAACCACACGATGCGATCGTCACGCTTAAACCAGGAAAGTTGGCGCTTGGCATAGCGACGTGAGCGCATCTTAATAAGCTCGCGGGCCTCGTCCATGGTAATAGCGCCTCGCAAGGCATCAATAATCTCTTTGTAACCGATTGCCTGCATCGACGTGAGTGCATCACCCAGGCCCTGGTCCATAAGGCCACGGACCTCATCAACCAGCCCCTGCTCAAACATAAGGTCGACACGCAGGTTAATGCGCTCATACAGCACTTCACGGCTACGCGTCAGACCAAACCACATGGCATGATAGCGCTCACGTGGAACGCTGAATTTAGACTTCTGCTGGGCATACGACACACCGTCATCGTGCATCTCGAGCGCACGGATCACGCGGCGCACGTTATGGGGATGAATCACGGCAGCCGATTCCGGATCACGCTCGGCAAGCAGGGCATGCATAGCTTTTTCGCCAATACGCTCGGCAAGCTCCTGATAACCCGTGCGACGTTCGTCCTCGAGCTCTCCCGAAGGAAATTCCATTTCATCGAGTGCAGCCTTAAGATACAAGCCCGTGCCGCCGCAAAAGACCGGAAGCCGTTGCTCACCAAGCAAACGCTCGATATGCGCCCGGGCATCAGACTGATAGAGCGCAGCAGAATACGCGACGCCCGGGTCCACGATATCGACAAGGCGCAGGGGCACCGAGCACTCCTCGGGCATCATCTTGGCCGTACCGATATCCATACCGCGATAGATTTGCATCGCGTCACACGATAACACTTCAGACGACAGACGAGCAGCCAGGCGGTCGGCAACATCACTCTTGCCGACCGCCGTCGGACCGACGATCGCTACGGCAGAAAGGTTTGTGCCGGGGAAAACCATTAGCGAGGCTCACCCACAACGGAGCCAGACAGATACCACGTCTTGGCGACATCCACATCGACGTCGACGATTTTGCCGATAAGCTGATCGATGCTATAGCCAGCGGGAATCGGCGCATGCACTGTCTGGTTCTTAGGACTTTTACCAAGAAGGACAGCGTCGTTTTTCTTGCTCGTGCCCTCAATAAGCGCAGGCACCACGGTGTGAAGCTCGCCCTGGTTATACTCGTATGCCGTCGTCTCGATAACCTTGACCAGACGGTTAAAGCGCTCAAGGATAACCTCATGCGGGGTGGGATCATAAATCTCAGCTGCCGGGGTACCGGCGCGCTTGGAGTAAATAAACGTGTAGGCCTGGGCATAGCGCACCGTCTCGGCAAGCGAGAGCGTCTGCTCAAAGTCTTGCTCGGTCTCGCCCGGGAAGCCCACAATGATGTCGGTCGAAAGCGCAATTTCGGGCATACGGTTACGAATGCGATCGACCAGGCCCAGATAATCCTCGCGCGTGTACCGACGATTCATCTCTTTAAGGATGCGCGTGGAACCCGACTGAACGGCTAGGTGAAGCTGCGGCATAACGGCAGGCGTCTCGGCCATAGCATCGATGGTCTCGGGAAGCAAATCCTTGGGGTGCGAAGAAGTAAAGAAGATACGCTCGACGCCCGTATCACCCACGGCGCGCAGCAGGTCGGCAAAGCGCGGCTTGCCAAAGAGATCGCGACCGTAGGAGTTAACGTTTTGTCCCAGCAGCGTAATCTCGCGCACACCCTGACGCACCAGACCCGTCACCTCGTCGACAATCTCCTCGAAGGGGCGGCTCTTCTCGCGACCACGGACGTACGGCACGATGCAGTACGTGCAGAAGTTGTTGCAGCCCGTCATGATGGGCACCCATGCATGATACTGCGTCTCGCGATGCCACGGCATACTCATGGCGTCCGTATCTTCATGCTCATTCGTGCGGATATGGCGCTTGCCATCCATAAACGCCTCGGCGATAAGCTCCGCCACGTGCGCAATCGAATGCGTACCAAAAATAACGTTGACGTTATCGACGTTGGTGAGCAAGCCCTCACCATCGCGCTGAGCGATGCAGCCACCCACGGCGACCACACGCTTGCCCGAAGGAGAAGGAGGAAGACTCTTGCAGGAATTGCACTGACCGTACAGGCGCGTATCGGCAGCCTCGCGCACACAGCACGTCATGAATACGACAATATCGGCATGCTCCGGATCGAGCGCCATAAGACAGCCATAGGAATCGAGCAAACCGCTCACGCGCTCGGAGTCGTGTTGATTCATCTGGCAGCCGAACGTGCGGATAAAATAGGTTTTACCGGCAAGAATATCGCGTACGAAGCGCTGGTCCATGAGCTTACATCCTAACGATGATATCGACGGGGCACAAAGGTGCTAAAAACGTGCGAAAACTCGCTTACGCAACAGGCTTAACGTCGTCCATGACGACATTGTCCATAGCAGCCCGATTAATCTGGTGAACGTAGATAGAGAGACGGATTGCCGTGCGAGACTCCCCGTTAATGAGGATGTCAGAGAACACCGGCGCACAAGAGACATCAAAGCCAGTAGGAATCAAAAAACCTCGCGCAATGGCAACGGCCTTTATGGCCTGGTTGACGGCGCCGGCACCGACGCACTGAATGTTGACGGGAACGCCATCTTTGACCATACCGGCAATGGCGCCGGCAACGGACGCGGGCGATGATTTGCTTGATACCTTCAGGCAATCCATGAAGAAACTCCTGCGTTTAAAAGTACGTTTTAACTGCAATAACTGTATCGTACCGAGCGGACTCGGTAAAGATGCTACTCCTCTTTGGCAAGATCGAACGTCACGGTGATGCGATCACGTGAAACGCGAATCTTAGGGTCGCCGCACAGATTGAGGTAATACCGGGCGGCGAGGTCATTGAAGTCGCGCTCAACAGCACGCGAAAACTGCGCCATGTCATCCTTGGCAATGCGGAGGCCTCGACGGTCCTTGGCAAGATCTACTGGAGCCGGCAAATGCGAGGTGGAATCGCGCTCGCGCAGCAGACGCGCGCACACACCGCGAACGGGCTTAATCTGTCCCGAAAGAATACGGTGGGCAGTACGCTCGGACATCTCGAGACCCAGCCCGGAGCAAATCCGGATAAAGTCCTCGGCATCCGAAGCGAGACCTAAACGATCGATAACCGGAAGCTCACACTCGTCATCGATAAAGAGCAGGCGTGACGTATCGAGACGACTGGAAGCCTGGGCATACAGGGTCGCAGCGATCTCGGACGGAGAGCCCAGATACACGTCGCAGTCGCGCAGCTCCTCAAGGGCAAACTCGCAGGCTGCGCGAATGATGTTGTGAGGACCGCGAGCGCATACATAGCGGCCGTCTTCGTCTTTAACCGCCTGAGGCCAGCTCGACTGGTCGGCGCGCTCAGCCAAGCGATCGGTATCAACGCACACCTTAAACGCTGAGCCCAAATCGACGCCCGATGTAACAACGCGTGCCTCATCGGTGTTCTGCTTGATAGAGAACAGCGCCATACCACGACCGTGAACACCCCAACGGTCCATCTTCATGCTCTCGAGCTTGGAGGTGACACGGGCATCGAAGATACGCTCCTGCATATCCTGCGGCACACCCGAACCGTTATCCAGGAAGAGGAGGGTACGAACACCCTCCTCCTTGGTCGTGGCTAGATAGACCTTATCGGCTCCGGCATCGCGAGCATTACGCAGCATCTCGATGACAATGTCCTCTACATGCTGAATGTCATGCTTGGCCTGACGGCGCTCGGCCTCCGAAACGCGGAGGCGGACATACCCCTCGCCAAGGTTTTCCTCGACGCGAAGGTTGCCCTCCCCCGACATCGACGCGATAAATGAGATGAGCTCGTTCGCGTCGCTCATGTTATTTAGCGATATCGACGGCACGGCTCTCGCGAATCACGACAACGCGCACCTGACCGGGATACTCCATCTCTTCCTCGATCTGATGGGCGATATCATGCGCAAGCACCGTGGACTGGGCATCGGAAATCTTGTCCGGCTGAACCATGACATGGACCTCGCGACCGGCCTGCATAGCATAGGTACGCTCGACGCCGTCATGAGAGTTGGCAATCTCCTCGAGCTTCTCAAGGCGCTTGATGTAGCTCTCGGCCGACTCGCGACGGGCGCCGGGACGAGAAGCGGAAACAGCATCGGCAGCCTGGACCAGAACGTCGAGCACCGTGTTGGGGTCGACATCGGCATGATGGGCCTCGATTGCGTGGACGATAACGGGCTTCTCGCCATAACGGCGGGCAAGCTCGGCGCCAATCACAGCATGCGGACCCTCAACGTCGTGGTCGATGGCCTTGCCCAGGTCATGCAGAAGACCCGCGCGCTTGGCGGTCACAACATCCAGACCAAGCTCGGAGGCCATGATGCCGCACAGGTCGGAGACCTCAAGCGAGTGCTGTAGCACGTTCTGACCAAACGAGGTGCGGTAGCGCAGAGCGCCCAGGGTTTTGACGATCTCGGGATGCAGGTCGTGGATTCCGGTATCGAAGGCGGCCTGCTCGCCGGCTTCGAGCACACGCTGCTGAACCAAGTCAGCGGCCTTGTGGTACATCTCCTCGATGCGGGCGGGGTGAATACGACCGTCGGCAATGAGGTTCTCGAGCGCCACGCGGGCGGTCTCACGACGGACCGGATCAAAGCTCGAAAGCACGACAGTCTCGGGGGTGTCGTCGATCACAAGGTTGACGCCGGAAACCTGCTCGAAAGTACGGATGTTACGACCCTCGCGACCGATGATGCGGCCCTTAAGGTCATCGGAGGGAATATGAACGGACGTGACGGTGACCTCGGCGGTATGGTCGGCGGCACAACGCTGGATCGCCAGGGAGAGAATCTCCTGAGCAGTCTTGTGGCACTCGGCGCGGACCTGTTGCTCGGACTCACGGATGATGGTGGCCGCCTCATGGGTAACCTCGCCGCGGACCTTGTCGAGCAGCTCCTTGTGAGCATCCTCGCGCGTAAGGTCGGCAATACGCTCGAGCTCGGAGGTCTGCTTGGCGCAAAGCTCCTCAAGTTCGCGAGAGCGCTTCTCGACCTGACCGGCCTGGCTGGACAGCTGATGCTCGCGCTTATCGAGCGCATCGTTGCGTCGGTCGAGCGATTCCTCGCGCTGCATCACGCGATTTTCGAGCGCGCGAATCTCGCTCTTACGCTGCTTGTCCTCGGCCTCGGCGGCCTGTTTGTTCTTGATGATCTCTTCCTTAGCCTCGAGCAGAGCCTCTTTTTTGAGGGTCTCGGCCTGACGCTTAGCATCACCGATCAGGGACTCTGCCTGCGCGTGTGCCGACTGAATCTTTTCTTCGGCCTCGTGAAGACTACCCTGCTTGGCGGTGCGCATGTAGGCAATGGCGACGATGGCACCCAAAACAATGCCAACGAGCGCTGCAATGATAGGCGGCATGCTCACTCCTTTTTATGGATTCGTTACACAACAAAGCGAACCGTCCATACGAACGGCTCGCGACATTTGAGTAATATGGGCGCAGCTTATGCGGGTCGGATACAGATAAACATATAAACAAACTCATCGCAGATGAGCACATATCACAATGCAAATGACAGTAATTATCCTACGTTGAACCGCAACAACTGTCAAATTAACGCACCCAGCACGGCGCCTATCGAGCGGTGAACGGCAGGAGCGTAACGTGCGCATGCTTAAACGTCGCATTTCTCGCTTAAGGCATCAAGGCGCGCCTTAACGGCATCCGCGGCAATGTGATAGGAAAAGCCCTTGCCCATCAAAAATCTGACGAGCTTTTCGAATGCACGTGCCTCGGGAACGCGACGCTTAGCGAGCAAAGCCGATGCGCGAGCCAAGTCGTCATCCTCGGCAAAATAAGCCTCGGGATACCCTGGAATCTCATCAAGTGCAACATGGCGACGCTTGAGTTCAGTCTCGATTTTGCGCTGTCCCCAACCACGACGCTTACGCTCCTCGATAAAGTACGAGCAAAAGCGGTTCTCATCTAAAAAACGATACTCGATGGCACGATTGACGGCAAAGTCGATCGCGGGCTGACGAAAGCCATAGCGCGCCAACTTATCGCGCACCTCGCCCGTAGCATGATCGCGACGCGAAAGCATCTCGGTCACCATGGTGAGCGCACATTTGCATTCGATAAGCTGTACCGCCTCGCGAAAGTCATCCCAGTCGCAGGGAAGATCGAGACGGTTCTGAACGTACACACGTGCCACACGCACGGGAATCCAAATGGACCGTTCAAAACCGCCCTCCAGATCGCAATCGATATGTGCACAGGGCTTTTTAGACGCATAACCGCTCGAGAACGAGGAGGCCGTCTTCTTATCCGGAAAAACGACCCTAGCCTCGGTCACCGTATACGACATGTCGGCATCCGTTACTCGTCGTCATCGTCGAGCATCGCGGAGCCATCGATGGCATACAGCTCGTCAAACTCCTCGGGGGCGGGCTGATCGGTCAACTCAACCTCGGAGGGGGCATCATCGTCATACTCAAGACCGCAGGCAAGGCGAACCTTGTGCTCGATCTCGTCGGCGCAATCGGGATGCTCGCGCAGGAACGTCTTAGCGGCCTCGCGACCGTTGCCGAGTTTGTCCTCACCATAGGCAAACCAAGACCCCATCTTTTTGCATATGCCGCACTCGACAGCCATATCCAGAATCGAGCCCTCTTTAGAAATGCCGGTGCCATACATGATGTCAAATTCGGCCGAGCGGAACGGAGCAGCCACCTTGTTCTTAACGACCTTGGCGCGTACGCGATTGCCGATAACCTCGTCCTTGAGCTTGATGGTATCGATTTTGCGAATATCGATACGCACGGAAGAGAAAAACTTGAGTGCGCGGCCGCCTGTGGTGGTCTCGGGGTTGCCAAACATGACGCCGATCTTCTCGCGCAATTGGTTAATGAAGATGCAGGTTGTGTTGGACTTGGCAAGCGAGCCGGCGAGCTTGCGGAGCGCCTGACTCATCAAGCGAGCCTGCAGACCCACCGTCGTGTCACCGATCTCGCCCTCGATTTCTGCACGCGGAGTCAAAGCGGCAACAGAGTCGACGACGATGGCGTCGATGGCACCGGAACGCACAAGCATGTCAACGATCTCGAGCGCCTGTTCACCCGTATCGGGCTGGGAAATCAGCACCTCGTCGATATCGACGCCGATGCGCGCGGCGTAGGTGGGATCAAGCGCATGCTCAGCGTCGATAAAAGCCACGACACCGCCCATGGCCTGCGCCTCTGCAAGAATCTCGAGCGAAAGCGTTGTCTTACCGGAGGACTCGGGGCCATAAATCTCAACGATACGGCCGCGCGGCACGCCGCCGATACCCAAGGCGGCATCGAGCGCCAGAGAGCCCGTCGGAATAGCCTCGACCTCGAGCTCGGGACCGCCGTCGCCATACCTCATAATAGAACCCTGGCCGAACTTCTTCTCGATCTCGGCCTTGGTAGTGGCGATCATCTCGTCGCGCTCTTTACCCGTCGTGCGCGTATGAACGGTACGTACGGGACCTGAATTCTTGGCCATGAATAGCCCTCCTCTTAACAACCTGAATCGATGATAAACGAACGGCTGTTCGTGGTCAACCGTTCAGGTTCATCATATGCACCCGTCCATTCCAAAACCCGACCAAACGCCGACCAATCACCGACCAAACGCTTGACCATGCCAATCGCAAATACGAGTGCTCGTTCAAATTAAAGACATGTGCCAGCGCAAGCGCATTCCTTGCCAAAGGTCCCTATCTCCACAATTAAGGGGCCCTAAGGCCCCTTAAAACACGTCTATTCCATGGAATTGAGCACGCGGACAATGCGTTCCAAAGCCTCGGCGACCGCATAGGCACGGACGCACGACCGATCACCCTCGTAGTGACAGCACGCAGACTCAACGACCGTCGCTCCCCCATCGGCCGCGCGATACGCCCAGCCGATATAGAACGTGCCGGCGGGGTCTTGCTCAGTACCGCCGCCGGGCCCAGCGTAGCCCGTTGCGCTCACGGCGACATCGCTCTGATAGAGGTCCAGCGAGCCCGCGGCCATCTCACGCGCCGTCTGATGCGACACGGCGCTAAACCGATCGAGTGTTTCCTGCTCGACGCCGAGCACGCGATGTTTGATCTCATCGCAGTAGGTCACCGCACCGCCACGAAGCACCGCCGAGGCACCCGGGATATCGGCAATCGTCGAGGCGATCATGCCCGCCGTCAGCGACTCCGCCGTCGACACCGTCACGCCGCGGGCACTCGCGCGCTCGACAATATCGCGCGCCAGCTCCTCGTTGTTTGCGGCGATCTGCAAATAAGACTCCGTCATACCCACCAGGACCTAGACCGAAAAGACGATCTTACGGCAGTTCCAGAAGTACTGGGCACCCGAGATAATGGTCAAAATGACGGCGATGACGTACAGGAAGCGCGACACCGAATAGACACCGAGCAGCAACGACGCCGGCCCCAGCTGAAGACCGGCCATCGCAAAGACGCACAGATAGCCACAGATGGAGACCATCGTGGTCGCCGTCTTGTACTTGCCGAGCTTATCGGCGGCAACGACCACACCGGCAGCACTCGCGACCATGCGAAGTGCGCTCACCAACAGCTCGCGGAACAGGATAATGAACACGGACCACACGGTCACCGCGCCAAAATCCAAGAACAGCAGCAAGGCCGAGAACACCAGCAACTTGTCGGCGATGGGGTCCAAGAACTTGCCGAAATCGGTGATCTCGTTGCGTGAGCGCGCCAGATAGCCGTCGACCTTATCGGTGCACGACAGGATCACATACAGAATGAAGGCAGCGGCGGCGAGCGGGCCGTCGAAGGTGCTCCAGTCCGTACAGGCAACGCTCGCGTGAGACAGAGCCGAGACGATCATGAACACCGGAATAAAGACGATGCGAACACACGTCACGATGTTGGCGGGCGTCCAAACGCTCGTCAGTTCCTTATTGCTCTCGTTTGCCACGACGCTCTCCTACTCCACAACATGGCCGATAAGCTCATAGCAGAAGCTATCGGTAAACTCGACGGTCAAAATATCGCCCACGGACGCCTCGCTGGCGTCCAGATGCACCGCGCCATCGGAATCGGGCGCCTGGAACCAGGCATGACCGATCAGCTCGGCGCCGTCCTCGGTCTCCTCGATACCGTCGACGATTACCTGGGCGCGCTCGCCCACATGGGCTGCCGTGGCGGCAAAACCCAGCGACTCGGCCAGATCCATGGCCTCCTGGGCGCGCTCGAGCTTGACCTCCTCATCGACCTGGCCCTCCATATTGGCGGCCAGGCTGCCCTCCTCCCGCGAGTAGGCAAAGACGCTCGTATAGTCAAAGCCGACGGTGTCCATAAAGTCGATAAGATCACGGAACTCGTCGTCGGTCTCGGTCGGAAAGCCGACCATGGCCGTGGAACGAATCACGATGCCGGGGATACGATCACGAAGATCGCGGAACAGTTCCTCGAGCTCCTGACGCGAACCGGAGCGACGCATGGCCTTGAGGATGCGCGCGTCGCAGTGCTGCACGGGGATATCGATATAGGGCAACACCTCGGGCGTATCGCGGATCGTCTCGATAAGCTCGTCGGTCATGCCCTCGGGCTGCAGATAGAGCACACGAACCCAGACGTTGTGCGGGCGCACAGCCTCGGCGACGGCGCGCAGCAGCTGCGCCAGATTGCGCGGTGAGGCCTCAGCGGCGTCCTCATCGGCAAAGTCGGTGCCCCAAATGCCCGTGTCCTGGCCGATCAGCACGATCTCGCGCACACCGCCGGCAACCAGGTCGCGCACCTCGGAGATAATGCTTTCGGCATTGCGCGAATGATAGCGACCGCGAATGTAGGGAATCATGCAGAAGCTGCAAAAACGATTGCAGCCATCGGAGATCTTGACGTAGGCGACAGCGCCCTCGACGGTACGCTTGACCTGCGGGATATAGGCAGCGATTTCACGCTCCACACCAAGAACGCCATCGATGACAGAGACGATACCGTCTTCCTCATCGGCCTTCACAAATGCCGCGACCTCGGGCAGCTCGTCGGGCAGGTCGTCGCCGTAACGAGACGGCACGCAACCGCACATGACAATGGGGCAGGAGCGAACGCCGTCCTGCACCTCGTTAGCGAGCTCGAGCGTGGTCTCGATGCTCTCAGACGTCGCCGAGGTAAGAAACGAGCACGTATTGACAATGGCGATATCGGCATCCTGAGGATCGAATGCCTCCTCGTAGCCCGCAGCGGCCAGCAGCGAACGCATGCGGTCGGTATCGACCTCGTTCTTGGCGCAGCCAAGCGTGATATAGAGTACGGAACCCAACGGAGTATCCATGTTGGAGAGCGGTCCTTTCGAGTAAATTAGCGGTAGTTGGTAAACTGCAGCGGCTGGCCGTAGTCCTGGTCGCGCAGGAACTGAATCACCGTCTGTAAAGCGTCCTTAGAAGCCGAGGAAACGCGCAGCTTATCGGCCTCGATGGTCACCTTGACCTTAAGCTTTTGATCCTTGATGTCTTTATTGATCTTCTTTGCGGTCACCTGGTCGATGCCCTCGACGATATGACCGAGCACGCGCACGGTACCGCCCGAAGCCGCCTGCGGGGTGTCCCAAGAGACAGCCTTGAGGTCGATACCGCGCTTGATGAGCTTGGAGCTCAAAACATCGATGATCTGCTTGGAGACAAAATCGGCCGGAGCGTTAATCGTAAAGAGCTTGTCGCCCTTCGAAAGCTCGATGGTGGCGCCGGAGTCTTTAAGGTCATAGCGCTGGGAGATCTCGCGGGCGGTCTGCTGGAAGGCGTTATCGACCTCCTGCATGTTAACCTCGGACACAACGTCAAAGCTGGAATCTTTAGCCATGGTTCTTCCTTTCGGTACGGGGAGCCTTAGTAGCTGTCGTACGAATAGTCATCTGTATTGTTCACTGTCTGGTCGTCGGATGCCGTGTCGGTGCCGACGGTAGACTGGGCATCGGTGCCGTCGGCATTATCGGTACCGCCGGCATTATCGCCGTTCGCGGAGTCAGCGGTCTCCTTCTTGGGAACGGTAATGGTCACGCGCGCCACACCCGATGTCTTGGTGTCATAGCGAACCTTTTCACCATTCTTGGTGACCGTGACATCGGAGGGCTTGGACGTGGTGATCTCAATCGAGGACTCGGGCGTGTACTCCTGCTCAAAAGGACCGGTCGCTTGAGCGCCATAGACCGATTTACCGTCGACCTTGACCTCGATCCAGGCGGTCTTGCCCTTGGCAACAGAGACCTTGACCTTGGTGACCTCGTCCTCTTCCTTTTCCACCGTCGCCTTGGCAGCATCGGAACCGGCCGCATCCGTCGCCTCGTCGGCGTCTTCATCCTCGTCAGTGGATTCGGTCTTCTTGGAAGATTTCTTAGTCGTCGTCTTGGTAGCCACGGGTGTCTCGGGCGTCGACTCGGGTGCAGCAGAGCCGCAACCACGCAGGAGTACCACGATGAGCAAAATCAACAGTAGCACCACGGCACCGATGCCGACGTAAATAATGCGCGGATCGATCGTGTTGTATTGAGAGGCGCGCCCAACGCCGCGTCCGCGATTGGAGCTACCACGACCATTACCCTGCGGTATGCGGCCGCGACCGCTATCGGGACGACCACGATAGCTACTCTGGCGCTGCGAACCCCGCCGGCCCGGACGCGGCGCAAGCTCGCCACGGCCCTGATAGCCGCGCTGGCCAGAGCGAGGCACCGAAGAGCGCTGCCCATAGGGCTGGGATTGCGAACGGAGGCGCGGCGTCACCTGCGTGGTATCGGCGTCGGAATAGCCATCGCGGGAACGCCCGGCGGGTACTCCGCGATAGCTACGACCGGAGTATCCACCGTCGCCGTAACCGGCGCGAGGATCGCGACTCAACCCGCGAGCGGCGGGAAGCGCACGGTCATCTGGCAGGGGCGTACTGCGAAAACGATCTCGCTGAGAACGAATTTCCTCGCTGGAGCCCGTCTCGGTGATATAGCCCGCCTGCGGAGGGCGCTGGCCGTACCGTGTCGTACGACCACCCTGAACCATCAAAAAACGACCGTTATCGACCGAAGAACGCGAGTTAACGTAGCCGGCAGCATCCTGAAAACGACCTCCCTGCTGCGAGGTATCGCGTTCATATGCCATGAGGTCGTCAAAATAAGCGTTGACGACCTCGCGCGGGTTAAGCCCCAAAAAGCGAGCGTAGCTCGAAATCATGCCCTGCGCATAGCCACGCGGGGGCATCGATGCAAAGTTACCAGTCTCGAAAAACTCGATGATCTGCGGCCTGATTTTGATGGTGTTGGCGACCTGCTGGATGGAAAGGCCCATCCGGCGACGCTGCTCGAGCAGCATGTCACCAAAGCGTGCAGCCATCAGAATCCTCCAAACTCACGATCTTCACGTACCATCTCGGCGTCGACAGACTCCAGCGCGGCAAGCCCTTCGTCATCCAGCAGGACCTCGCGCGGCTTGGAACCGTCGGGCGGGCCGACGACGCCCTTTTCTTCCAGCATGTCCATAATACGCCCGGCGCGCGCATAGCCAACCTTGAGGCGGCGTTGCAGGCCAGATGTGGAGCCAAGCTGCGATTCCACCACAATATGGGCGGCCTCCCAGATAAGCGGGTCGTCATCCTGCGGCTCGGCAACGCCCGTGCGGACAATACCGCCGCCACCAGCCATGGACATGGAAGCAGGCGCCACGGCAGACAGAATCTCCTCGTGGTAGTCGGGCTCGCTTTGCGACTTAACGAACTCGACGATCTCGTTGATCTCGTCATCCGAGACAAAACAGCCCTGGATACGGCGGGGCTTGCCCCAGTCGACCTTGGAGAACAGCATGTCGCCCAAACCGGTGAGCTTTTCGGCGCCCATCTGGTCGATAATGACGCGGGAATCGATGCCCGTGGCCACGTTAAAGGCGATACGATTGGTGATGTTGGCCTTAATGAGGCCCGTCACCACGTTGGAGCTGGGGCGCTGCGTAGCCACGATAAGGTGAATACCGGCGGCACGGCCCAGCTGGGCGATACGAACGATCGAGGCCTCGACATCCTTGCCGGCAACCATCATCAGGTCCGATAGCTCGTCGATGATAATGACCAGATAGGGCATCTTTTGCGGCGGGTTATCGTAGTGTTCGAACTCGCCGGCGGCCTGCTTTTCGTTATACGTCGAGATCTTGCGAACGTTGAGGCGCTCGAAGACCTTCAGGCGACGCTCCATCTCGGACACAGCCCATTGCAAGGCACTCGCAGCCTGCTTGGGTTCGGTCACCACGGGCACATAGAGATGGGGCAGGCCGTTATAGCCGGCAAGCTCAACGCGCTTGGGATCGACCATGATCAAGCGAACGTCCTCGGGAAGCGCGCGCATGAGCAGGGTCGTGATGATGGAGTTGATCATGACCGACTTACCGGAACCGGTGGTACCGGCAATAAGCAGGTGGGGCATCTTGGCGAGGTCGGCGACAACCGGCGTACCCTCGGCATCGCGGCCGATGGCCAGCTCGAGCGGACCGCCCTTCACATAGGGAAGCACGTCGCCCAGGTTAACGTTCTGGCGCTTGCGATTGGGAATCTCGATACCCACAAGCGAGGTGCCGGGAATCGGCGCAAAGATACGCACCGACTGGGCGGCAAGCGAAAGCGCGATATCGTCCTCGAGGCTCGAAATCTTGCTCACGCGCTCGCCCTCGCCGGGCTGCAGCTTAAAGGTCGTCACCGTGGGACCGGCAATCCAGCCGACGACGCGAGCGCTACGGCCAAACTCCAGCAAAGTGGACTGCAGCGACTCGGCCGTCTGCTCCAACTCCTTGTCAGAAGACGCGGCGGACGCCGACTGCGGGTTGGCGTGCAGGATTTCGAGCGGCGGGAGTTTGAGGCCATCCTCTTGCTCGCCCTCGACATCTGCAGCAGTGCCGTCAGCTCCCCCATCGCCGGCTGCAACAGGAGCAGCGGAAGCCGTTGGGGTGGAGGCGTCGGCAACCTTGGGGTGCTTCAGGAAATCGGGGATCTGCGGGGCAGCAGACACGGGGTTCACGGCAAACGGCGGCTCGGACTCGTCGACCTTGTCCGGGTCGTCTTCCATCGAAAGCTGTCCGGTGACCTGTCCTCGCCTGTCTTGCCGACGCGGCAGCAAAGTTGTCTTGGCGGTCTCGAGCGGACACTCGTCATCCTCGTCATCGCCCGCGGTGAGTTCGATTTCGCTATCGGACCAAGACGGGTCGGGCTCACTCGTGTTGAGCTTGGGCGCGGACTTGCCATGCTTGGCATGGCGACGCGGCAGCAGCGTGGTCTTGGCGCGCTCGGCCTCCACAGCCTCGGACACGTCGATAAACGGATCATCGTCCCCGTCGTCATCGTCCAGAACAGGGTCCACATCATTGCCCATCACCGTGGTCACGGCCATATCGGAGCCCTTCTGACGAAGAATGCTCAGGTGCGGACGGGCGACGCCGGGAACCGACAGGGCCTCTTCGTCGCCCCACGGGCTCGCATTGACATCGGCACGACGGCGCTCGGCAAAATCGGCAGCGCGATCGCGCGCAGAGCGCAAAACGCCACCCACCGAAAAGCCGATGATGACAAAGCCAACGACGGCCAAACCCAACAGGACCACCATCGCGATAGGTTTACCCAGGGCATTCTGCAGCGCACTCGCAATAAACGCACCGATGTAGCCACCCGAGGCGGACAGGTTTTGCGGCACAAACATGAGGTCGCACGAATCGCTCGTGCCCGGCACCATCAACGAAAGAATGGAGACGACGGCGATAAAGACAACGGCGCCACCCGCGACCGAGCGAATGTTGAGCGGCGAGTCCTCACCCAAAAAGAGCGTGGAGGCAAACAGCAAAATGACGATCGGCAGCACGTAGGCGCCCAGGCCAAAGCCAAGATGGTAGAAACCGGCAACCGCTGC
Organism: Collinsella sp. LCP19S3_B6; assembly: GCF_052121815.1. NCBI lineage: Bacteria > Bacillati > Actinomycetota > Coriobacteriia > Coriobacteriales > Coriobacteriaceae > Collinsella > Collinsella sp. LCP19S3_B6. Next base: position 104,157 of record NZ_JBQKDN010000003.1, on the reverse strand, counting down.
CGTCACGGGTGCCGTTGCCGGAGAAATCACGGCAATGAAAGACGCAATCGCCAAAACGGCAATGACCACGCCGGCGATATCGCGGTTGGCCGAAGGCTCGACCAGGGGCTCGAAATCGTCGAACTCGGCCTCGTGGCCCTTATTGGCACGAAGATGGGAACCGGCACCCTTAGTAGATGCCGGTTGGTTGTTGGCTTTATTGCCTTTGGCGTTTTGTGCAGATCCGCGCGCCAAACTAAACCTCCATGACGACCGGGATGATCATCGGACGGGTGCGCGTACGGCTCCAAATGAAGTTGGAGAGCGAATCGCGCACGGCCTTGCGAATGGCATCGGAGCCGCTGCTCGTAAAGCTAAACTTGCCCTTCTCGATCGTCTTCATGATGGATGCGGAGGCATCCTCGGAGAACTGATCGTCGATGGCAAATGAAACACCACGGCCCGAGAACTCAATAGCCTCGATCTTCTTATGCTTGAGCGAGACGATGGCGACGGCTGTGACCATACCGTCATTGGCGAGCTTCTGACGATCGCGCAGGACGATGGGGTCGGTATCACCGATGCGCAGGCCGTCGACGTAGACGACGCCGGACTCGACGGGCGTGCCGCGCTTGACAATACCACCGCGCATCTCGAGCGTGTCACCGTTATCGAGGATAAAGATATGATCATCCTTAATACCCATCTTACGGGCAAGCTGGGCATGGGCACGCAGGTGCACGGCCTCGCCGTGAACCGGCATAAAGTAGGTGGGCTTGGCCATGGCCATCAGAAGCTTGAGCTCTTCCTGGCTGCCGTGACCCGAGACATGGACGAGGGCGCGATTCTTATCCCACACGTCGCAGCCAAGCTTGGCCAGGCTGTTGACGACCTGCTGGACGGCCTTCTCGTTGCCGGGAACAGGGGTCGCCGAGAGGATGACGGTATCGCCCTCGTGGATGGAGAGCGTCTTGTGCTCGCCGTTGGCCATGCGGGACAGCGCCGACAGCGGCTCGCCCTGAGAGCCGGTGCACATGACGACAATCTTGTCGTCAGGCAGGTTATCGATATCGAAGGCATCGATGATATCGGCATCGTCGATGTTGAGGTAGCCCAGCTCGCGCGCCACGCGGGTGTTGGTGAGCATGGAACGTCCGGTCACGACGACCTTGCGGCCGCACTTGCGGGCGGCGTCGCAGATCTGCTGCAGGCGATGGATATGGCTCGAGAACGACGCGACGAAAACACGGCCCGGGGCATTCTTGATGGCGTGCAGCAGGTTGGGACCGACCTCGGCCTCGGACTTGGTAAAGCCCGGAACCGTGGCGTTGGTGGAGTCGGAAAGCAACAGGTCGATGCCCTGCTTGGCAAAGCGACTGATGGCGGCATAATCGGGCGTGACGCCATCGATGGGCGTCTGGTCGAGCTTAAAGTCGCCCGTGTGCATAACGGTGCCCTGGTTGGTGCGAATGAATACACCCAAAGCGCCCGGAATTGAGTGCGTCATAGAGAAGAAGTCGAGCGAAATGCCACCAAGATTGACATGGCTACCGCCCTTGACCTCGCGGAACTTGGGCGCGCGGATGCGGAACTCGGAAAGCTTGCCCTCGATGAAACCAAGCGTCAGCTTGCTCGAGAAGATGGGCACCTTGTTGTTGAGGTCCTGCAGCAGGTACGGAAGCGAACCGGTATGGTCCTCGTGGCCGTGGGTGACGATGATGCCGCGGAGCTTCTCCTCGTTCTCCAGAACATAGGTGTAGTCGGGAAGCACCAAATCGATACCGGGCTGGGAGTCGTCGGGGAACATAAGGCCGGCGTCGACGAGCACCATGTCGTCGCCGCACTCGAAGACCGTCATATTCTTGCCGATGCCGTCAAGGCCTCCGAGCGGAATGATCTTCAAAGGAGATGATTTTTTAGCTGCCATAGGTTCGTGCGGTTTCCTTTCTTCGAAACGGGTCTGGAACAACCGACGGGGCGCTTCTGGCAAACCGACCGCCGGGAACGTACAAACATGCATCACGGAGTCGATGCAGTAACCGCATCATGATACCCATTTGCCCACCAACAGACCACCCATGCATCAAAGCCCCATCCAAACCGGTCTATCCCGCCGGTCTGGGGCCATCGGGGGCCGGGGCGGGTTAAGTTTGCTGCTCTACAGTCCTGCGCAAGACGGAAAGCACATTAAGTGCTTTCCTTTGCGTGCGGAACTCGCGACAAACTTAACCCGCCCCGGCCCCCGATGGCCCCAGACCTGCCAAAAAGGGACAGGTTTATTTTGGTCGGTTTTATCTGGGGTAATGCCGCGCATGCGATTATCTAAAGATCTGAATTCAGATAACTGAATAGACTATCTGACAAAATCGAAACCCGCACCAACCAGCGCTTTTGCTATTCCCGGCGGGGGCCGCGGGTAAAGTTTATCGCGAGTTCCGCACGAGCCGGAGAGCACTTAATGTGCTCTCCGTGCGAGCAGGACTGTAGAGCAGGAAACTTTATCCGCGGACCCCGCCGGGAATAGTAAAAGGGCGACCCCTGTCCAGAGTCGCCCTTGTTGAGCCGCTTATGTGTAGCTGTTACTCGGCGTCGTGGTGACGGCGGGGCTTGCGGCCTCCGTTGTCGCCGGGACGGCGCGGACGGTCGCTGCGCTCGGAGCGCTCGCGACGCGGACGCTCACGGCGCTGGAAGTGCTCACCGTCGCCCTCGGAGGCACCCTCGGCACGAGCCGGGGCCTCGGGCTTATCCAGACGATCGAGCGAGATCTTGCCGCGATCGTCGACCTCGATGACGACGACCTTAACCTCGTCGCCCACGTTGAGGACATCCTCGACCTTCTCCACGCGACCCTTGGCAACGCGGGAGATGTGCAGCAGGCCGTCCTTACCGGGCAGCAGGTTAACAAAGGCGCCGAAGGGCTGGATGGAGACCACGCGACCGGTGTACTCCTCGCCCGGCTCGGGAACCTTGATGATGAGCTTGATGCGCTCGACAGCCTGGTCGACGGACTCGCCGGTGCCGCCGACAAAGACAGTGCCGTCCTCCTGGATGTCGACCAAAGCACCGGTCTCGTCTTGGATGCCGCGGATGACCTTACCGCCGGAACCGATAACGTCGCGGATCTTGTCGGTCGGAACCTGGATGGAGACGATGCGCGGAGCGGTGCTGCGCGTGGTGTGGCGCGGCTCGGGGATCACATCGAGCATCTTCTGCAGGATGAAGGCGCGACCCTCCTTGGCCTGCTGCAGGGCGCGGGCCAGGATGTCAAAGGTAAGGCCGGTGGCCTTGTTGTCCATCTGCAGAGCGGTAATGCCCTCGGTGGTGCCGGTGACCTTAAAGTCCATATCGCCCAGGAAGTCCTCGAGACCCTGGATGTCGGACAGGACCACGGTCTTGCCCTCCTCCTGGATCAGACCCATGGCGATACCGGAGACCGGGCGCTTAATGGGCACGCCACCGTCCATAAGGGCGAGCGTGGAGCCGCAGGTCGAAGCCATCGAAGAGGAGCCGTTGGACTCCATGACCTCGGAGACCACGCGGATGGCGTAGGGGAACTCGTTCTCGTCGGGGAGCACCGGAAGCAGGGCGCGCTCGGCCAGGTTGCCGTGGCCGATCTCGCGGCGCTTGGGGCTACCCATGCGGCCGGTCTCGCCGGTGCAGAACGGCGGGAAGTTGTAGTGGTGCATGTAGCGCTTGCCCTCGGTGGGCTCGATGGTATCCAGACGCTGGCCCTCGTTGAGCATGCCGAGCGACAGGACGGAGAGCACCTGGGTCTGGCCGCGCTGGAACAGGCCGGAGCCATGAACGAGCGGCAGGTAGTTGTCCTTCACCATAATGGGGCGAATCTCATCGGCGGTACGGCCGTCGACGCGCTCACCGGTCTCGACGACCATGGTGCGCATGGCCTTCTTCTCGAGCTTCTTGAGTGCCACGGGGATCTCGCGCTCCCAAGCGGCCTGCTCCTCCTCGGTGAACTCGGCACGGATGGACTCCTTCAGAGCCTCGACCTTGCCGATACGGGAGAGCTTGTCGGCGTCGCGAAGGGCGGCTGCCATCTCGTCGTAGTGGGCGAAGATGCGCTCCTGGACCTCCTCGACGGGCTGGTCGAGCGGGTACTCCTTCTTGACGATAGCGCCGTTGACCTGCTCCCACTCGGCAACGAACTCGTCCTGAGCCCGGCAGAAGGCAGCGAGGGCCTCCTGGCCAAACTTCATGGCGGCGAGCATATCGTCCTCGGAGATCTCATCGGCGCCGGCCTCGACCATCGAGATGAAGTCGGCAGAGCCGCCCAGCTCCAGGTCCAGATCGGAGTTCTCGCGCTCCTCATAGGTGGGGTTGACGATAAACTCGCCGGTCTCCACGTTGCGGCCGATGCGCACGCACGCAAGCGGGCCCTCGAAGGGCACGCCGCCGAGCGTCATAGCCAGGGAGGCACCCATGACGTTGATGACGTCGAAGGGGTTGACCTGGTCGGCGACGAGCGAGGTGGCGACGATGTGCACCTCGTTGCGGAAGCCGTCCGGGAAGCTCGGGCGAATAGGACGGTCGATCATGCGGGCCGTGAGCGTGGCCTTCTCGCTGGGACGGCCCTCGCGCTTGAGGTAGCCACCCGGGATACGGCCGGCAGCGTACATCTTCTCGTTGAAGTCGACGGTCAGCGGAAAGAAGTCGTAGTTCTTGCGCTCCTTGGAGACGACCACGGTGTCGAGCATCGTGGTGTCGCCCTGCTTGACCAGACAGGCGCCGGTGGCCTGCTTGGCGAGCTCGCCCGACTCAAAGGTGTAGGTCTTGCCGTACAGCTCAAAGGTCTTGGATACGAGTGTCATTGTTCTCCTTTACCCCGCAGACCCCTTGCCTGCGGGCTTCTCATGTGACGCGGGCCCCCTGCCCCCGCCACGCTTCAGAGCGTGATTGTTCACGCCCTTACACAAAAAGAGCGCCCCGCTGCGCAGGACGCTCTTAGCATGTACAAATCCTTACTGGATGTTGTCGCGGATGCCCAGAGCCTTGATGAGCTCACGATACTCGACGACGTCGTTCTTCTTGATGTAGGAGAGAAGACGACGACGGCGACCGACGAGCATGAGCAGACCACGACGGGTGTGGAAGTCCTTCTGGTGGGACTTCATGTGCTCGGTCAGCTCCTTGATGCGCTCGGTCAGGATGGCGACCTGAACCTTGGGGTTGCCGGTGTCGACCGGGGTGTTACCGAACTGGGCAGTCAGCTCCGCCTTGCGCTCTTTGGAAACAGTCATTGTTTCACCTTTCGTTTCGCGTCGCCCGCGGGCGACTCTATTCGCCTCGGACTGGGAAGCCGCCGGTGGAGCGAGCATCCAAGGTCGAGGTACCAACAGGTCGGTATGTTACCACAAGCGGACCGCGTATGCCCATCATCACCGACCCAACATGAATTCCATCGCGCGAAGACGCTGATCGGTGTGCGTGGCAGCCCAAACATGCGAAAGCCCCAGCAAAAAGGCGGCAGTATGGGGATCGACCCTCTCGGCCATGAGCGCATCGAAGGTCATTGACATGAGGGCGCGCAGCCATGCGACCTCGCCGGTCGACACCAGCTCGGCACCCGGAACGCTCGACGCGCACGACCCGCACATGAGCCCGCCCGCCTGGGGCGAAAAATACGACAGCATAGGGTCTCCGCACAGTACGCAGGCCGAAAAATCGGGTCGATAGCCAACGTGCGACAACAGCTTAAAGACATATGCCGCCACAAGCAGGTCCATATGTGCCGTGTCGAGCCTGCTGCCCACCAGGGCAAGTGCTCGCTGCGTAATGGCAAAGGTAAACGGGTCCTCGGCGTCCTCGAACGAGCACACGCGCGCGACCTCGGCGATCGCGCTTGCGGCGCAGGTCGTCTCGTAATCGGGCGCGGCGCCGAGCGGCGCCTCCATAAGCTCGGCCTGAGAAACCACGTCGAGCGACCGTCCGTGCGCGAGCAGCATATCGACGGTACAGAACAGCTCGCAGCGCGCCGCCAGGCGCCCGCCGGGTTTGCGCGCGCCCTTTGCCACGGCACGGACCTGCCGACCCCGCTCATCAAGCATCGTCAAGATCAGATCGGTCTCCTTGAGCTTGGTCTTATCGAGGACGAGTACCTTTGTGCGATATGTCCGTGAGCCTGCCATGAGCGCCGTGCGCCCTTAGTCCTCGGCGTTGTAGCCAAAACGGCGAATCTGGGCCTCGTCGTCACGCCAGCCGGCCTTTACCTTCACGTCCAGCTCCAAAAAGACCTGCGTGCCAAAGATGCGCTCAAGATCGCGACGGGCGTCGATGCCGATATGCTTGATCATCTCGCCGCCCTTACCGATGATGATGCCCTTTTGGCCCTCGCGCTCAACGTAAATAGTGGCATGCACGCGCAGCACCTTCTTGGTCTGCTCGAGCGCATCGCAGATTACGCCAACGGAGTGCGGAATCTCATCACGGGTGCGGCGCAAGACCTTCTCGCGCACAAACTCGGCAACGAGCGTCTCGTCGGAAGCGTCGGTACCCATGTCCTCGGGGAACCAACGCGGGCCCTCGGGCAAAAAGTGCGCAACGGTCTCGATGAAGGCATCGACGTTGAAGTTCTTGACCGACGACGTCACGATCTCATCGTCATATTCCATGAGCACGTGGGCGGCCTTAAGCTGCTCCATGACCTGTGCGGGGTCGGCCTCATCGGCCTTGGTGAGTACCAGGACCTTCTTGGAACGGGCGCATCTGACGCGCTCGGCAACCCAGGCGTCTCCCCTGCCGATCGGTTTGGTGGCATCAATCAAAAACGCGACGACATCGACATCGTTTAGCTCGAACAGCGCGCTCTTGTTGAGCTCGGACCCTAGACCGTCCTTGGGTTTGTGAATACCCGGGGTATCGACAAAAACCAGCTGGTAGCCGGGGCGATTGACGACGGCGCGCATGCGACGGCGGGTCGTCTGGGCCACCGGCGAGGTGATGGCGACCTTTTTGCCATAGCAGGCGTTGAGCAGCGTGGACTTACCGGCGTTGGGGCGACCGACCAGGGCCACGAAGCCGCTGCGGAAACCGGGCTCAACGTCGCCAAAGCCCGCGAGGCTGTCGTCCTCGTCGCACAGGGCGTCGAGCTCCTCGTCACTCATGCCCTCAAACGGGTCGAACTCCTCGACCTCGCAAGCCTCAGTCGCTTCGGCATCCACAGCATCCAGGGGCTCGTCGTCCAGCGTTTCATCGATAGGCTGCATATTGTCGGACATGAAAATCCCTTTCTAAATAAAGCCGAGCGCGTGGGCAAATACCAACAAGCCCACAATCGCGGCGGTGATGGAAAGAACGTATACGGAGGCGGCGGCGATATCCTTTGCACGCTTTGCCAGCGGATGGAATTCCTGGGTCGCCAAATCGACAATCGCCTCCATGGCGGTGTTGCACAGCTCGCCGTGAATCACCAGGCCGCAGCAAATGATAATCGTAGCCCACTCGGCAATGTCGAGCCCCACGATGCAGCCGGCAATGACAGTGCACACACCCGCCACGAGCATGACCTTAATGTTACGCTCGGTCTTGACGGCGGTAACGAAGCCCTCCATGGCGTAGGAGAACGACTTTAAAAAGGACGGATGGTCCTTGTTCGATCCGGGAATCATAGACGGCTCCTAGTCGTGGGCATGGTTGGTGATGGGGCCGACGTGAACCAGCTTGGGGTCCTCGCCGCGCTCGAGCGCCAAATCGCGCAGGATGGCGTCCTCGCGGGCCTCCATGACCTCGGCCTCGTCGTCCACGATATGATCGTAGCCCAGTAAATGCAACATGCCATGCACGAGCATCAGGCGGCACTCATCGGCAGGGCTATTGCCAAAGCCGGGGGCCTGACGGGCAATGACCTGCGGGGCCAAGATGATATCGCCGAGCTCGAGCGTCTCGTCGGCTGGGATATCCTCGTCAAAGGCCGAGTCGCATTCAAACGAGAGGACATCGGTGGTACGGTCGATACCGCGCCACTCGTGGTTGAGCTCGCGCATCTCATCCTCATCGACATACGAAAGGGAAATCTCGACTTTTCGCTCAACGCCCTCGGCAGCAAGCACGACCTCGCAGATGTGCTCTACCTCCTGCGCGTCAAGCAGCGTATCGAGCTCGGCATCGTTGCTGATCAATACACTCAACGGGACTCCTTTCGGTCGCGCACGCGTTTCTCGCGCACGTCATCATAAGCATCATATGCCTCGACGATTCGCCCCACCAAGGCGTGACGCACCACGTCGGCACGCTCGAGGTGCGAAAACGCGACATCGTCGACACGACCCAAAATCTGCTCAACGTCGGCAAGACCGCCGCGACGACCTACCAAGTCACGCTGGCTCAGGTCACCGGTAATCACAAACTTGGAGTTAAAGCCCAGGCGCGTCAGGAACATCTTCATCTGTTCGGGCGTGGTATTTTGAGCCTCGTCGAGCACCACGAAGGCATCGCTCAGCGTACGACCGCGCATGTAGGCAAGCGGGGCGATCTCGATCACGCCACGCTCCATAAGCTCATCGGTGCGCTCGCGATCCATCATGTCAAAAAGGGCGTCGTAGAGCGGACGCATGTAGGGATCGATCTTTTCCTCGAGGGTACCGGGCAAAAAGCCCAAGTTCTCCCCCGCCTCGACAACCGGACGCGTCAAGATCAGACGGCCCACCTCGTGACGCTTGAGCGCGGCAACGGCAAGCGCCATGGCCAGATAGGTCTTACCGGTACCAGCAGGACCCAAGCCAAACGTGATGGTATGCGAGCGGATGGCATCCACATAGCGCTTTTGACCGAGCGTCTTGGGGCGAATGGCACGACCGCGATACGAAAGCAGCACATCATCGCGAAGCGACGTAGCCCCGTACTCACCGTCGCGCAAGACAGCCAGGCAGCGAGAGACATCGTCGACAGACAGCGTCCGTCCGGCGGCAACCTCGCGAAAAGCATGCTCGAAAAAGCGCGCCACGAGCTCGACCTCGTCCGGGTCACCGCACACGGCGATACTGTCGCCACGGGCGACCACGTGGGCGCGAACCAAGCTCTCGAGCGCACGAAGGACGCCGTCGCCGGCACCCAAAACGCGCGAGGGATCAATTCCATCGGGAACGGTAAGTCTAATCTTCGAGGCTTCCATGAACCTCCCTGCGTGCATGGACCAAGCCGGAATCATCGACTCCGATGATAGCAACATCGAGCAGGCACGGGGCTGTGAGTCCGCAGGTATCGTCAAGACGGGCATGATGGAACGAACCGAGCGTCAGGTTGTCGCCATACTCGAGCACGGCACGCTCGACGGTGCCCACGCGACGGCGGGCGTCGGCAATGGCGAGTTCCTGCGCCGCGGCTCGCATACGACGGCTGCGCTCAGCCATAACCTCGGGCGGCACCTGGTCGGGCATATCGGCAGCAAGGGTACCGGGACGCTTGCTATAGCGGAAGACATGCATGCGCGAAAAGCCCACGCGACGGCACAACGCCAGCGACTCCTCAAATTCCGCGTCCGTCTCGCCGGGAAAACCGACGATGACGTCGCACGAAAGGGACGCCTGAGGCAAGTTGGCGCGGATCATACGCACCGTCTCCTCAAATGCCTCGGCGCTATAGGGACGGCCCATGCGATGCAGGGTCGCCGTGCAGCCAGACTGCACGGGCAGGTGCAAAAACGGGGCGATGCGCTGCGGATAGCGCGCCATGACCTTAAGCAGGGGCTCGGAGATATCCATGGGCTCGACCGAGGAAATGCGCACATGAGGAATAGACGTACGCTCCATGATTGCCTCGAGCAGCTCATCGATCTCGACGTGTTCGTCGGTCGCACTCTTGCCATCGTAGGCGCCCAGGTTCACGCCCGTCAGCACCACCTCGGGCACGCCGGCCTCCTGAGCCTCACGAACTTGTTCGAGCACAGACTCGACCGGCACGGAGCGCTCGGGGCCGCGGGCCTTCCACACAATGCAATAGGTGCAACGATGGTTGCAGCCGTCCTGGATCTTCACACCCAGACGCGAGCGACCGAGCGCATCGACCACATCGCCGTCGCTACAGGCGGCCACACTATCGGACTCAACGCCCAGCACCTCGCAGACGCGTTCGGCGACATCGATCTTAGACGGCTCCGCGATCACGCGGTCCGAAAGCTCCAGAAGCTCCTCGGGGTGCAAATTGACAACGCACCCGGTCACGACCACATAGGGCTCTTTTGGATGAGCCAGCGCATGGCGGACGGCCTTACGGGTCTTGGCCTCGGCCTCGCCCGTAACGGCACAGGTGTTAATGACAATCAGCTCCGCATCCTGAGGCTCCACCATTGCAAAACCCAGGCGCATAAGATCGGCAGTGATACGGTCGGACTCAACCCGGTTGACACGGCAGCCGAGGTTGACAACAGAGATATGAGGTGCGAGCACGCGGGCTCCTTAATCGAGGATGTCGTCGAGAGCGCTCTTAATGCGATCGGTCACCGATTTCTTGCCGGAAGCGACATCGTCGCCCGACTCGGCGGCGAAAGCCTCGAGCAGCTCGCGCTGCTTGGCGGAAAGGTTCGTGGGGACGAGCACGCGCAGCTGAACGATCAAGCGTCCACGCGAGCCGCCACCGCCGATACGGGGCATACCGTAGTTGTTGACACTCACGGTGTCGCCGTACTGCGTACCGGCGGGGACGCACACCTTGACGACCTCGTCGGGCAAAATGCCCTCAACCTTAATCTCGCAGCCGAGCGCAGCCTGCGCAATCGAGATATCGCTCACGAGGTACAGGTCGTCGCCGTTGCGTTTAAAACGCTCGTGATCGGCGACGCGCACGTTGACGATCAGGTCGCCCGAGGGCTCACCACGAAGGCCTGCCTCGCCAAAGCCGCTCACGCGCAGCTGACGACCGGTCGAGACGCCGGCGGGGATATCGATGTCGATCTTTTCGTGCGAAGGCGTGCGGCCCTGACCGTCGCAGGTCTCGCAGGGATGGTCGATGACCGTGCCTTCGCCATGGCAGTCGGGGCAAGGCGAAGAGGACTGAACCTGACCCAGGAACGAGCGCTGGACCGTCGTGACATAGCCCGTGCCGTGGCAACGGCTGCACTGCTTTTCGGCCGCACCCTCGGCCCTACCGGTGCCATTGCAATCCTCGCAGGGGGCAAGGCGGTCATAGCTGATCGTCTTTTTGCAACCGAGCGCCGCCTCCTCAAGGGTCACCGAAAGGGAGATGGCCATATCGCGGCCGCGACGACGCTCGCGGCGATTTCGGGCGCCACCGCCGGCACCGCCGCCAAAGAACGACGAAAAGAGGTCGTCCATGCCCATGCCGCCAAAGATATCGTTAATGTCGACATAGCCGGAGCCACCGGGGCCGTCGGGCGAACCGTAGCGATCGTAGTTTGCACGCTTCTGCTCGTCGGAAAGAACGGAATATGCCTCGTTGAGCTCTTTGAACTTGGCCTCGGCATCGGGGTCGTCCGAAACGTCCGGGTGTACGATACGGGCCTTCTTTAGAAACGCGCGCTTAATCGTCCGCGCGTCGGCATCCTTGTCGACGCCAAGTACCTCGTAGTAATCCCTATTTTCCGACACGACCGAATCCTTCCGACTTTCATTATTGTCACAGTGCGTCCTATACCCAAGCTGGGCCGACCGCAAACAAAGGGTTTGATGTTATTGCATTACGTAGGGCGAAAGCATGGCACGTTGCGAGCAGCTCGCAAACCAAACCGACACGAGAGCAAACATAAATCCGTTGGCAAAACCGTTGGCAAACTGCATCGCGCCGCGCTTCCACCACAGCAGGCTGCGGTGAAGCACGCCGTCCGAGAGCACCATGAACAAGCCCATGGCAAACGGAACAAAGCACATCATGGCAAAGGCCGAGAACACGCCCGAGATGGCCGACAGCACCAAAAAAGGCGCCACGATGCCCATCAGGTAAAAACCGGTACGGGCCTTGCCCTCCAGGCGTTCGGCCTCGACATGGGCGCGCCCGACCAAATCGCCGCCCGAGGCACCGTTGGTGCCGGCGTGACCCATGCCGTCAATATGGATCTCGTCGCCATCATGCGTGCCGGCAGGAAACTCAATCGTCTGCTCGGAGGTCACACGGGTCCGCCCGCTGCCACCGCAATCGGGGCAGGGGTCGGCGACGACCTTACCGGAACCGCCGCACTCGGGGCAGACCGACTGGAACGTGCCGGCACCAAACAGGAAGGACAGGTCGACGTCGATGTGGCCGCGACCGCCGCAGCTCGGACAGGTATGTGCATGCTCGGACGAGACAGAGCCCGAGCCTCCGCAATGACCACAGGTATCGAAGCGCGTATAGCGGACGGTCTTGCGGGCACCGCCCTTGGCCTCCTTGGCGTCGAGCTTAATATCGACGACCACGTTGGCGCCGTTCTCGGGATTATAGGCAGCCTGGCTGCGACGCTGCTGGCCCCAGGCGCCACCAAAGGGAAAGCCGCCCTCAAAGGGATTGCCATAGCCTGCGCTGCCGGCGTAGCCGCCGCCATAGGGCGAAGCAGAAGGAGCGCCGGAGAAGGGATTGCCCGAGCGCATGGCATCATAGCGCGCACGCTTCTGCTCGTCCGAAAGCACGGCATAGGCCTCGGAAACCTCTTTAAACTTTTCCTCGGCATCCGGCTCTTTGTTGACGTCCGGATGGAGCTTGCGGGCCTTTTGCTGAAAGGCCTTCTGTATATCACGCGAGGTGGCGTCCTTGGAGACACCCAAGATCTCGTAGTAATCTTTTTCGTTCATCGTCGCCATGCGCGGCAACCTCCTGCTCACAGCAGCGTATATATTGCGGTAATTCTACCCGAGCGGCCTATGCTAGACCCCAAAACAGCTCGAACAGCATATTTCCATCGAGCCAGCCCAAGTGGGTGGGCGCTAAACGGGCGCGGGCGCGACCTGCTACAACATCTTTTGAGGTGATGCGCCCCGCATGTCCCTCGACATCAATGGGCACCCAGGCGGCAAGGCCCAACTCGAGCGCACGGTCGCAGGACGCCGCCAGCTCGTCTGCAGGAATCACGCTTGCCGAGCGAACCAACAGGTCGGGCCCAATGCCACGCGTCATGCGACAGGCGAGCATCAAATCCTCCGCCGCCGCCTCGCGCTGCGACAGATACTCGGCATCAAACGTCGTCGCGGCATCGTCGCGTTGCACCAGACGCACACGATACGCATCGCCGCGAGCGGGCACGTCGGGATAAAGCCCGGCCAAGCGATCGAAATCCTCGGCGTCGAGCATGCACGCGGCAGAGCGACCCAGGCCCAGATAGCCCCGTCCGGTCCAATAGGCGATGTTATGAGAGCACTCATGTCCGTCGAGTGCATAGCTTGCCACCTCATACGGGTGATAGCCGGCCGCGCCCAGACGCTCGCGCGCCGCTTCCATGCACGCAGCCTGAAAATCCTCGTCGGGCTCGAGCGACTCGTCGTAACACGCCATGCGGTAGAGCGGCGTGCCTTCCTCGAGCGTGAGCGGGTACACCGACACATGATGCGGCGCCGCCGTCAGCACGCCATCGAGCGTGCGCTTCCAACTCGCTGCGGTCTGCCCGGGAAGGCCGCACATAAGGTCGCACGACACATCGAGCCCAGCGTCATTAACCGTCGTGATGGCAGCGAGCGCCCGATCGGCATCGTGAATACGGCCGATGGCGGTAAGTTCGGCATTATCGAGCGTTTGCACGCCCAGAGAGACGCGTGTGACACCAACCTTGGCAAGCGCAGCGGCAAGCTCGGCGGTCAGCGACTCAGGATTAGCCTCGCAGGTAAACTCAACGGGCTTGCACCACATGCAAATACGCCGGGCAAGCTCCACCAGACGCTCTCCCGCCAGCGACGGTGTTCCGCCGCCAACATAGACGGTGCGGACCTGTGCAAGCGCCCCGGTGTCTCCAAAGGCATCAAGGCGCGCATACAGCTGCTCAAAATAGGCATCGAGCGCAGCGCTCAGGTCGCACGGAGCAAAACTGCGTGAGTCAAAGTCGCAGTACCGACACTTTTGAGCGCAAAACGGTACATGCACGTACAGCGCGGTAACGGCCACCGTTAGGCCTCCAGCGGATGGGCGGGCACCGACTCGCCAGCGGCAAGTGCGGCCTCGCAGGCCACCACATCGTGCTCGATATCATCGACCAACGCCATGAACTCCTCATATGTGGAGCAACGCACCACCTGGGCGCGCCAGGCGGCGGCATGGGGCATGCCCTTTAGATACCAGCTCGCGTACGTACGGGCACGCGACATGAGCGGCAGAAGCTCATGCGTCAGCGTGAGATGCTCGCGCAGGGCGTCCAGGCGCTCGACAGAGCTGCGCACCGGCACCGGTACGCCATTGAGCGCAAGGGCGCGAGCATCACCAAAGACCCAGGGATTACCGTAGATGCCGCGTGCGATAAACACCGCGCTGGCACCCGAGTTGCGCAGATGCTCCGCGGCATCCTCGGCCGAGAACACGTCGCCCGAACCGATGACGGGAATCTCGACAGCATCGGCCACCTCATCGACGACCGACCAATCGGCCTGACCCGTATAGAGCTGCGTGGCACAGCGACCATGCACCGCCACAGCAGCGGCGCCCGCCCCCTCGAGCATCTGGGCAAACGTCGCGGCATTGCGATCTTCGGCGTAAAAGCCTTTGCGGATCTTAACGGTCACGGGCACGTGCGCCGCGCCCACCGCCGCCTCGACGATCTTCTCGGCCAGCTCGGGCGTGCGCATGAGCGCCGAGCCCTCGCCTTTGGTAACGACCTTGCGAGCCGGGCAGGCCATGTTGATATCGATCAGCGATAGGCGATCGCCCACACGCTCCTCGACGGCAGCGACGGCGCTCGCAAATTGATCGGGCTTGGAGCCAAAGAGCTGTACGCAGATCTGCCGCTCCTCGTCTGCCGGCAGCACCAGGCGCCACGTCTTATTGCTGGCATAGGCAAGGCCCGCCACGCTCACCATCTCGCTATAGGCAAGATTGACGCCGCGGCGGCGGCACATGATGCGATAGGCGGGATCGGTCACGCCGGCCATGGGAGCCATAAGGAACGGCTGCTCGGCATAGGCACCCAGCAGCCGCGTACTGTATTCGGAAAGCGCCATGGAACTACTCGTCCACCTTGAGGATCGCCATAAAGGCCTCTTGCGGGACCTCGACCGAACCGATGGCCTTCATGCGCTTCTTGCCCTCTTTCTGCTTCTCGAGCAGCTTGCGCTTACGCGAGATATCGCCGCCATAGCACTTGGCCAAAACGTCCTTGCGGCGCGCCTTGACGGTCGAGCGGGCAATGATCTTGTTGCCGATGGCACCCTGAATGGGCACCTCGAACAGCTGGCGCGGAATTATTTCCTTAAGCTTGTCGCACAATCCGCGGGCCAGGCCATAGGCCTTGTCCTTGTGCACGATAAACGAAAGCGCGTCCACCTCGTCGCCCGAAAGCAGGATATCGAGCTTGACGAGCTCGGAGGGACGATACTCGTTGAACTCATAGTCGAGCGACGCATAGCCCTTGGTGCGGCTCTTGAGCTGGTCAAAGAAGTCCAGGATGAGTTCGGCGAGCGGCATGTCGAAGCGCATCTCGACCGATTTGCTCGTGAGGTGGATCATGTCGGTCGTAATGCCGCGGTGCTCGATAGCGAGCTGCATGACGGCTCCCGTATACTCGGGCGGGCAGATAATCTTGGCCTTGAGGTAGGGCTCCTCAATGCGCTCGATGCGCGTAGCCTCGGGCAGATCCTGCGGGCTGCGGACATCAATCATCTCGCCGTCGGTCTTGTAGACGTGGTAGTCCACCGAAGGGCTCGTGGCGATGAGGTCCAGGTTGAACTCGCGCTCCAGGCGCTCCTTGACGACCTCCATATGCAGCAGGCCCAAGAAGCCAACGCGGAAGCCAAAGCCGAGCGCCACCGAGGTCTCGGGCTCCCACACCAACGAAGGGTCGTTGACATGCAGCTTATCGAGAGCGTCGCGCAGGTTCTCATAATCCTTGTTGTCGATCGGAAACAAGCCCGTATAGACCATGGGCTTGGCCTCACGGTAACCGGGAAGCGGCTCAGGGCAGGGATTCGACGCCCACGTGAGGGTATCGCCCACGCGAACGGCCTCAGGGTCCTTCAGGCCCGTGACCACGTAGCCCACCTCACCGACCGTCAGCGCGTCGACCGGAGTCTCGGCGGGACGCTTGACGCCCACGCCATCGACCAAAAAGTCGCCCTCGGCCTGCATCATGCGCAGGGTATCGCCCTTCTTGATGGAGCCGTCAAAGACGCGGACCGTGGCGACGACGCCGCGGTACTCGTCAAAATACGAATCCAGGATGAGCGCCTTGAGCGGAGCCGTCGCATCGCCCTTGGGCGGTGAGATCAAAAAGACGATGGACTCCAGCAGATCATGGATGCCCTCGCCGGTCTTGCCCGATACGCATACGGCATCGTCGGCAGGAATCGCAAGGTCATCCTCGATCTCGGTCTTAACCTCGTCGGGGTGTGCCGACGGCAGGTCGATCTTGTTGATAGCCGGCACGATATCCAGGTTGGCGTTCATGGCGAGCGTCGCGTTGGAGACGGTCTGCGCCTCGACGCCCTGCGTGGCGTCGACGACGAGCACCGCACCCTCGCAAGCGGCAAGCGAACGCGAGACCTCGTAGGTAAAGTCCACGTGGCCCGGCGTATCGATCAGGTTGAACTGATACGTCTCGCCATCGTCGGCGTCATAGGAAACGCGAACGGCATTGGACTTGATCGTGATGCCGCGCTCGCGCTCGATATCCATGGTGTCGAGCAGCTGCGATTCCATGTCGCGCTCGTCGACGGTATGGGTGAGCTCGAGGATGCGATCACTGATCGTGGACTTGCCATGGTCGATGTGCGCAACGATCGAGAAGTTGCGGATGTGGGAAATGTCAATTGAAGTATTCATGCGGACTATCTTACCCGAGCGGTACAAAAAATGGAGCCTGTTCCATAAAACAGGCTCCATTTATGCGCGTAATCTGTGTGGTGTGAAATTTACAACTTAGGCGTTGATGCTGTTCACGAGCTTGGCAAGACCGGACTTGCGGTTGGAAGCCTGGTTCTTGTGGATAACATGCTTGGCGGCAGCCATGTCGAGACGCTTGGTAACGGTCTTGAGGGCAGCCTGGGCCTTCTCGGCGTCGCCCTCGGCGACGGCGGACTGGACGTGCTTGGTCAGCGTCTTGAGCTCGGACTTGACAGCCTTGTTACGCATGCGAGCTGCCTCATTGGTGCGGATACGCTTCTTCTGAGACTTGATGTTTGCCACTTCTGGAGTTCCTTTCGAGTTCCTTGCAAAAAATGTATGACACCTCTGAGACACGGTGAGGTCATGCAAGCGCCTACTATAGCACGCTCCCCCTCAAAGGGATAGAACGAATTTGTCAAATAGACAGGTATCATCACGATTTTCTCAAGATGTTCGTAATCCAGAGCAAAAGCGCGTTCTGAGAATCGGCCGAACCCTTAAGAGCGAGCTCAACATCGACCGCGCCCTCGAGCGCCGCGACGAGCTCCGCCATCGAAAAGCGGCGTGCCCAGGTCAGGTGATTCTTAACCTGCCAGGGTTGAAGCTTGAGCGTCGCGGCAAGCTCGCGACCCTGCCCACGCGCATCGAGCGCCTTGGCGACGATAAGCTCGCGAATGCGTCCGCACAGCAGCGTGTAGGTCCACACATAGCTCTTGGCGGGTAGCAGCCCAAAGAGCTCAAGCGAGCGGCGCATATCACGAGCCGAGACCGCGTTGAGAAAATCCCAGGGCTGAACTTCGGCCGTGCGCACGATCCAGCGTTCCACATCGGCAAGCTCAATTTGCGGCTCATCGACCATCTGGGCTAGCTTGGCCAAGTCGTTATCGAGCATGCGAGTGTTTTCACCCGAACGCGAGACGAGTTCCTCGGCGGCCGCCGTCGAGATCGACTTGCCGTGCTGCGTCGCCATCTGCTGCACGCGGCGCGGTAGCTCCCAGCGCTTGGTGCCGGAGCAATCGATCACGGCCTTCTTGTCGATCTTGGCGATCGCCTTATACAGGCGCGTGTTCTTGGCAAGCGAGTCGGCGATGATGAGACAGACCGTTGTGGGGCTTGGACTCGCTAAATACTCGACAAGCGGCTCCGAGACCGCCTTGGCGAGCTTTGAGCAGCCGTCAAGGATTACCAAGCGAAACTCGCTGCCCATGGGAAAAGTGTTGAGCGATCCGATAATGGACTCGATATCGGGGTCCTTGGTCATGTCGCGCTCGTCGAGGTTGAACTCGACCATACCCGACTTTTCCAGACGTGCTTTCATACGCGAGACGGCGTGGTCGCGCTTGACTCCGTCGGTACCGACGATCAGATATGCCGGCAGCAGACCGGTTTCAGACATCGCGCTCCCCTCCCGCAGGCTCTCCTGTTCGTACCGTGCCATTCTATCCCACGGGTTGGTCCCGCGCCAACGGCAGCATCACGGTCGCTGACATCGCATGGCAAAACCGGCCGCAGTCGGCGAGACGGTAATGTCGCCTCTCTCGATAGTGCATGCGAACGCGCCGCACGCATCGCTAACGGCATCGATGCAGGCATCGGATGGATGGCCGTAGCGGTTGCCCTCGCCCGCGCTCGCAATAGAGAGCTCGGGCTTAAGGGTTTCCAGCAGGTCTGTATCGACAGAATCTTTTGAGCCGTGATGCCCCAGCTTGAGCACATCGATATCACCCACCTCCTGTACAAACTCGCACTCCTGATCGAGCTCGGCATCACCAGTGAGGAGCATACGCAGGCTTTTGCCTTCCTGAGCATAGGAGAGCAGCAAGACAAGCGAGTCCTCATTGCCCTCACCGTCAACCGTATCAAACGGCCACATCACACGAGCCCGAAATGCGCCGATATCGACTGTGTCTCCGCGAGCCACCTGCCGATACGTGACGCTTGGGCGATTCAGAACCTCAGCAGGCGCGCTACCCAGCGCATCCGCCGCAACCGCAATGGTTCCCACCGAAAACCGATCGAGTACGTCGGGAAGACCGCCCCAATGGTCTTCATCCCAATGTGTCACGAAGACGGCGTCGATATGGTGGACGTTATTGCGAACCAACGCCGACACCACGCGGTCGTCGAGCCCACAGTCGACGAGCGCCACGGTGCCACCCTGACGGACCAGAATCGCATCGGCCTGGCCAACATCAAGGACTGTCACCGAAGGCGGCGCACATCGATCCCAATAGACATACGGAACGCCCGCTGCAAGCATCAAACACAGCAGCCCCACTGCCATGGGCCGCGCGCTGGGGCGTGGCCACAAGACCAAGAGGACCACCAGCGAAAAAGGCACCACGTATACCAAGGGCGTATCGGGCGGCACGCTTACGGATGCGCCCGGAACGGCAGCAAAGAGCTGCTCAAAGAACAGGGCGCAGCGAGCGATAGCCATGGGCACCACAAGCGCCCCGTGACGCAAGAGCGGCACAAGCGAGCAAGGCACCAGTACAACCGAAGATGCGAGCAGAACGCTTATCACCGGACCGATCACGGCATTTGCAAGCGGGGCAATGAGCGAAAACATCCCAAATGCGGGAATGGTTACGGGAAGTGTCGCGATCTGTGAGCACAGCGTGACGGACAAAATGCTGGCAACCCCCGATGGCACGCTCAGCTCGCCCAAGGCGTAGGTAGCGTAGGGGCAAAAACAAAGGATGGCAAAAACACTGGCGCACGATAGCTGAAAACCCATCTCGAACAATACTGTCGGCCGCAGCAACATAAAGATTGTCATGGTCAAAAATAGAGCCGAAAGGCCATGCCGACGACGTCCGGCACCGTTGACGACAAGCGTCACCGCCACCATACAGCACGCGCGCACGGCCGAGGGCGAAGCGCCCGTAAAGACGGCATAAGCAGCGAGGGACAGCACCAACAGCCCCCTCTGCAGCCCACGAGAGAGGCGAGTCTTTTGCAGGGCGCTCTCAATCACAAACCCAACGATGGCAAGATGGCTGCCCGAGACGGCGATAAGATGTGCGGTGCCCGTTACCGAAAACAAATCGCCCGCCGGCTGGGCACGCAGCTCGGAGGAGCGTCCGCAGACAACGCCGGCAATGAGCGAGCGCGCCGGATCGGTCTCGGGCGCGATAACGGCAAGGAGCTCGTTTCGCAGCCAAGGCAACGGCCCCGGAAAGCCTTCGTCAACCGATACCAACCGGATGACCTTAACTTTTCGAAGCTCGCCCCGAAGCACGCGTGAGCGCCCATACGCATCATTCTCAAAACGCGAAATTCGACCGATAGCACGTACGTGCGAACCGGCGCCGAGATCACGGTCACACGACAGCCGTATCTCGCCCAAGCGCTTTTCGCCCGCATATGAATCACAGGTATAGGAGTACGTCCCGTCATTGATGGATGGGTCACCCTGCACAACAAACTCGAGACTGCTCGCAGCTCGATTATCCAGTGCCCCCGAAGCACGCAGCGCCCCTATCGCCCAACCCGCGGACACGACCGCTCCCGCCAGGAGGCCGAGGGCCGCGGCATACAGCCATCGCCTCCACCGCACAAGACGCATACAAAACCGAGCCAATACGATGCACGCGGCAGCCGCAACGGGAATGGCCATAAGCAATGTGACGGGCGCTGCCCGCTCTCCCAGCAGCAAATCGGCTGCCACATTAAGTACCAGGCCGCAGCTCGCACACAAACCAGAACAAAGGGCCATCGTCCACGGCATCAGGGGCCGCGGCGGCATCACATGCTCGCACTCGGACACACTCATACGCAGATGCAATCTTTAATTTTGGCGAGCTTTTTCTCACCGATCCCCGATACGCGCATGAGGTCATCGACCGAGGCAAAGGCCCCGTTTTGAGTCCGCTCATCGATAATCGACTGGGCCGTAGAAGGCCCGATGCCCGAAAGCGTCTGCAGTTCCGCCGCACTTGCCGTATTGATATTCACAAGCCCCGACGAAGATCCCGCACCAGCAGTCATGGCAGCACCGCTATCGACCCCGCCGACCGCCGCAGCCGCTTGTTGCTCCCCCACCATCGGAACATAGATCTTTTGACCATCTGTGATCTTGGACGCACGATTAAGCCCTGTCACATCCGCCTCAGCCGTAAGCCCTCCGGCGGCATCGATCGCTTGGGACACCCGCGCTCCGTCTTTGAGCCGGTACACGCCAGGCCTCGCAACGGCGCCATCAACATCGACGTACACCTCAGCAGCAGAAGAACTCTTGGCAGACGACTCATCGGCATCATCAGGTAACCCATCCCCGGCCCCGCGCACATCCGAGGCGCCCGCCTCATCACTACGCTCAAACGACACGCCGCTGGAGCGGCTACCAAAACTTGCCATCGCCAAGCCGCTCGCGGCGGCAATGACAATCAGAATCGCCACGACCATCGCCTTATGGCCGAGCAGCTTTTCTGCCCAGCGGTCCATCCGTTTAACCCGTTCGTGTTGCTCGCGTTGCGCCATAGCAAACACCTCCCAACACCATCGTGTCAGGAAACGAGCGCCGTAGCCTCCGCACGCCCACACCGGTTATCGAAGTCAAACCAAAAGCTGACCAAAACCTTGCAGGATAGTGTCCATTTATTCAGATACACGTCGACAAATGAACCGTTTATCGCCTAATGCCCAGGTAGATTAAGACCGACGATGCAAATGCACCGCCGGTCTATACACAACATTATTCGTGATCTTGGTAAATCTCACGTGGAGCAAGCTGAGGATGTTTACGTTTTAAGGTCTTAGGGGCCTTGTACGTGTTGCTCTCGAAGTCGATGTACTCGGTCTGTTTGAGCAAGCGCTCAATCATCTCCTCGTGATCGAACAGCTCCCACGCCTCATGCACGGCATCGAGTTTTGCGTGCGTCTCGGGGCGGCGCGGCATAAAGAGCGTGCAGCAATCGGGAGCAGCCTCGGTCGAGATATCGAAGGTACCGATTTCCTCGGCACGCGCGATGATCTCCTGCTTGTCCGAACCGATCAGCGGGCGGAACACGGGGATCTTGACGGCCTCGTTGACGGCCATAATGTTCTCGAGCGTCTGGGAGGCAACCTGACCGAGCGATTCACCGGTCACGATAGCCTTGGCGCCCTCGATATGCGCAATGCGCTCGGCAACCGAATACATAATGCGGCGATACATGATCACGCGCAGGTTGCTGGGGCAGGTGACGGAAATCTCACGCTGGCAATCGCCAAACGGCACCACGTACAGGCGGCCGATCTGGACGCCCGGCGCAAGCGCACGGATAATGTCCTGCACCAAATACTCGCTCGTATCGGGTGTCTGCGGACGACCGGAGAAATGTACCGGCACGCACACCGCGCCGCGACGCGCGAGCATCCAGGTCGCCACCGGAGAATCGATGCCCGACGACAGAAGCGTCACAACCTTGCCGGCGGAACCCACCGGCAGACCGCCCACGCCGCGCTCGGAGCGCGCATACACGTAAACGCTACCCTGGACCACCAGTACGTGCACCATCGCGTCGGGGTCGTGCATCTGGACCTTTTTATCGGGGAAGGCCTCGCACAGTACCTCGCCAACCTGACGATTGATATCAATCGAGGTGAGCTCGTAGTCGGTGTTAGAGCGTTTGGCATGCACCTTAAACGAATCGAAAGGACCAAACTCACGCAGCGCCTTCACGGCGGCGGCGCAGTACTCCTGCGGGTCGCGGTTGGTGTGATATGCCAGGGACACGCGGGCAACGCCGGGGACGGTGCGAATGACACGCGCCGCCTCGTCGGCCTGATGCTCGTTAAAGGTCACGAGGATATAACCGGAAATTCGAGACACGGCATTCACGGAAAAGGCGGCCAAGGCCGCCTTGATGTTATCCATGAGGATATGCTCAAAATGTGCGCGGTTCTTGCCCTTCAGTCCAACCTCGTGATAGTGGACCAGGCAGACGCGAGCTGCCATTTAGGCTTCAGCAACCTTGTGGCCGAGCGCCTTCTTGTAACGAGCCTCGTCGTAGGAGATATCGCCGTCGACAATCTCGTCCATAGCCATCGAGATGGTATCGGCGCCGGAGAGGCCAATGGTAATGTCATCGACATCCTGAACGGCAAGCACGCGGTTGTGCTGGCCACGCAGCATGCTGTTAATGTCGCAGGCGCGCTTGGAGGCAAGCGAGGCGAGCAGGAAGCGGTTGTGATCGGTCTTCTCCAGAAGATCGTCAATACAAGGCTTTACAACGGACACGGACCTCAGATCCTTTCATGCATATCGAGAACGCGAACGAGCTCATCGGTCGCGCGGTCGAGATCGTCATTCACCACGACGTCGTCGTAGCGGTCGGCAAGGGCAAGTTCATCGGCGGCGTTTGCCATACGCAGCTCGATCGTCTCGGGCGTCTCGGTACCGCGACCGACCAGGCGATCGCGTAACACCTCAAGCGAAGGCGGCTTGATAAAGATCAACACGGCCTCGGGGAAACGCTCCTTGACCTGCAGGGCACCCTGGACATCGATCTCCAGGATCAGAGACGAGCCAGAGGCGAGCTTGGATGCAACCTCGCTCACCAACGTGCCGTAGCAGTTACCGTGGACCTCGGCCCACTCAACAAACTCACCGTTTGCCACGCGGCGGTCGAACTCCTCGCGCGTCAGGAAAAAGTAGTTGACGCCGTCGACCTCACCTTTACGTGGCGCTCGCGTGGTAGCCGAAACCGTCAGGCCCAGGTTCGAGCGGCGCTCGCGCACACGACTGACGAGCGTCCCCTTGCCTGCACCTGACGGTCCAGAAATCACAAAGAGCTTTGAATCCTGAGCGCTCACTTATTTGGTCAGCTGCTCGAGGAGCTGCTCGCGCTGACGGACGCCGAGGCCCTGGACGCGACGGGTAGCGGAGATGCCGAGCTCCTCCATGATCTTGGCGGCCTTGGCCTTGCCATAACCGGGCAGAGACTCGATGAGGGTGGAAACCTTCATGCGGGAAGCGATGGGGTCATCGGAGTTGAGCACGGACTCGAGAGACTTCTCGCCCTTCTTGATCTGCTCGCGAAGCTCAGCGCGGGCGTGACGTGCGGCGGCAGCCTTCTCAAGAGCCTGCTTACGCTGCTCGTCGGTAAGCTGAGGGAGTGCCATTCGAACCTCCAAATAGTTGGGTTATATCTGATGTAATAATTGGCATTTTAGCACGTCAAACGCACTAAATGCCCAATCGACGGCTCCATAGGTTAGACGATACCTGCGAAAAGTGCAATATACGGAGGTCAAAGTTGAGCCCCTGACCTGTGATTCCACACAAAGGATGGGAAAGTTTTCGCAGGCACAAAGGCTAATTTGTGCTAATAAGACCCAAAAGTGGTGACTTGAGGGAATCTTTTACGCGACGTTTTCGACCAGCTCGGCGACGATGGCATCAAAGGCCGCAACCGGATCGTCGGAGCCGATAATAGGACGGCCCACCACGATGTGGCTCGCACCGCGCTCGATAGCCTGGGAAGGTGTCGCCACACGGGATTGATCGCCCAGGGCGGCACCCACCGGACGCACACCCGGAGTCACGATCAGCGCGTCGGGGCCGAGTAGCTCACGCATGTCGTGAGCCTCCATCGGCGAGCACACGATACCGTCGATGCCGTTGGCCTGAGCGAGCTTTGCCAGGCGAGCGGCCTCCTCGGCCACGGGCGACTCGACGCCGATCTCCGCCAGCGCATCCTGATTCATACTCGTAAGTACGGTGATGGCGACGAGCTTGGCGCGGTCCTCGCGCGCCTCCTCGGCACCCTCGCGGCAGGCAGCAAGCATGGCGCCCGAACCCAAGCCGTGGACCGAGAGCAGGTCGGCACCGGCAAGCGAGGCCGAGCGAGCGGCACCGCGCACCTGATGCGGAATGTCATGGAACTTGAGGTCGAGGAAGACCTTAAAGCCCAAATCCTTGAACGTCTTGACGATCTCGGGACCCTCGGCGTAATAGAGCGTCATGCCCACCTTGAGCCAGACGGCATGGCCCGAAAGCTCATGGGCGAGCTCGAGTGCGCGCTCACGCTCGCAGTCGAGGGCGACGATAACACGGTCGCGGGCATCGGTCTCTAGCATTCGAACGCACCTACCAGCTCGTTGATGTCCTTTACGCCCTGGGACTCCGCCCAGGCCTCGAGCTCGTGCGCGATCTTAAGCGAAGCACACGGGTCGACGAAGTTGGCCATGCCGACCGACACGCAGGTGGCGCCGGCCAGGATAAACTCGGCCGCATCCTCGCCGGTCATGACACCGCCGACACCGTTGATGGGGATATCGACGGCCTGGGCGACCTCCCAGACCATGCGCACGGCGATGTGGTGGCACAGCGGGCCCGAAAGGCCGCCCTTGGGCTTGGCCACACGGGACTTGCGGGTGTGCACGTCAATGGCCATGCCCTGGATGGAGTTGATGACCGAAAGGCCGTCGGCGCCGGCAGCCTCGAGGGCGCGGGCGATCTCGGCGACGTTGACCGGAGCCATCTTAACGAACAGCGGCTTATCGGTCACCTTGCGGCAGGCAGCCATAACGGAAGAGGCGCCCTCGGGCGTGGAGCCCATGGCGGCGCCGCCGGCGGCAATGTTGGGGCAGCTCACGTTGATTTCATATCCGGCAGCCCAGGGGCACAGCTCGACATACATCTCGAGCGCGCGCACGAACTCATCAACGGAGTGACCGGCAACCTGGCAGATGACCTGGCAACCGTCCTTGGAGAGCTGCTCGAGCCACGGACCGGACTCGCGGGCGAAAGCGGCCACACCGGGGTTCTGCAGGCCCACGGAATTGATCATGCCGCCGGGGATCTCGGCCATGCGGGGTGCGGGATTGCCGGGCCAGGGCTCGGCAGCGCAACCCTTGGTGGTGATGGCACCCAGCTGGGAGACATCAAAGAAGTTCTGGAACTGCCAACCGTAGCCAAAGGTGCCGGCTGCGGTGTTGATGGGGTTCTGCATCTTGACGCCGCCGAAATCGACGGACATGTTCACGGTACCCACTAGAAGACCACCACCTTGGAAGCATCAAACACGGGGCCGCACATGCAGGCACCCTTCATACCGTCGACCGTCTCGACATTGCAGGTGTTACAGGCACCAAAGCCGCAGCTCATCATGCGCTCGAGCGACACCTCGCAGTACGCGCCGGCCTCGGCGGCAGCGGCGGCGACTTTCTTCATCATAACGGCGGGCCCACAGCTGGCGACATAGTCGTAACCGCCCTTGCCGAGCAGCTCAGCGGCAGGATCGGTGCATAAGCCGTGCGTACCCAACGAGCCGTCGTCGGTGCACACGTTGACCGTGGCTCCCAGCGCGCGGAACTCATCGACGCCCACGACCTTGGACGCGGTGCCAAAACCCAGGCACACGTCAACGGCCACGCCCTGCTCGGCAAGCATGCCAGCGAGGCACAGCACGGGCGGAACACCGATGCCGCCCGCCACGAGCAGCGCCTTCCTGGTGCCCTCGGGTACCAGCCAGCCGCGGCCGCCAGGGCCCAACAGGTTGGACTTGGAGCCGGGGCCCATCTGCGACAGACGACGGGTGTCGTCGCCCACGACGGCGTACCACAGCTCGACGGTACCGGCCTCGGCGTCAGAGCGATAGAAGCTCAAGGGCACGCGAAGCAGCGAAGAGGCATCGCCGGGCACGGCGATGTTCACAAACTGACCGGGCTTGAGCGCACTTGCAAGCTTGGGGGCCGAAATAACGAGCGAGAAGATGCCGTCGGCGATCTCCTGGTTCGAGACGACCTCGAAGTCGTGCATGCGTGCAGTGGAAGGTGTGGGCATAGACGCTCCAATCCCCCATGCAGTTGCATGGACCAAACGAACAGAAAGCGCGGCACCGCAAGGGCACCGCGCGCAAAAGCGATAAGGCTATGCTAGCAGATGCAGCCGTCGGCAAGCGTCTGTTTACCGCCGACAAACACATCGGTGGCACGACCGGTGAGCGTGCGGCCGGCAAAACCGGAGTTCTCGGCGCGCGACTCGTAACCGTCCTCGCCGACCGTCCAGGTGACAGACGCGTCGAAGACGGTCAGGTCGGCAACAGAGCCCGCCTTGACCTGAACCTGATCGAGGCCCAGGATCTCACGCGGCTTAATAGCCATGAGCTCGACCATGCGGCCCATACCCATCTTGCCCGTGTTGACCAGCTCGGTGAGCACGAGCGAAAGCGAGGTCTCGAGGCCGATCATGCCAAAGGGCGCGAGCTCGAACTCACGGGCTTTCTCCCACGGCGTGTGGGGAGCGTGATCGGTGACGATGACGTCGACGGTGCCGTCGATGACACCCTGGCGGATGGCCTCGGCATCCTCGTCGGTACGCAGCGGCGGGTTAACCTTGAGCGAGGTGTTGTAGGTCTCGTCCAGGTCGTTCTCGGTCAGGAACATGTGATGCGGGGTAGCCTCGCAGGTAACCTGAACGCCAGCGGCCTTGCCGGCACGCACGAGCTCCAGGCCATGGGCGGTGGAGATGTGCTGGATGTGCAGCTTGGCACCGGTCAGTTTTGCGATCTCGATGTCGCGGGCGATCTGGAGCTCCTCGCCGGCAGCCGGCCAGCCCTCGAGGGCCAGACGAGTCGAAACCTTGCCCTCGTTGATCTGGCCGTGGCCGACCAGGTCCTCGTCCTGGCAATGGCTCATGAAGACCTTGCCGAACATCTTGCCGTAGTCCATGCAGCGACGGAGCATGCCTGCACCCTGCACGCCGCGACCGTCGTCGGTGAAGGCGACGGCGCCGTGGGCGACCATATCGCCCATCTCGGACATAGCCTCGCCCTTTAGACCGCGGGTCATGGCGCCAGAAGGATAGACGCGGCAGTGGCCGACCTCGGCAGCGCGGGACTTGACGAACTCAACAACGGTACCGTTATCGGTAACGGGGTCGGTGTTGGGCATGGCGCACACGCCAGTGAAGCCGCCCTTGGCAGCTGCGCGGGTGCCGCTCTCGATGTCCTCTTTGACCTCGTAGCCGGGCTCGCGCAGGTGGACGTGCATGTCCACCAGGCCAGGGACAAGGTACTTACCGGAAAGGTCGCGGACCTCGGCTCCCTCGGCGGCGAGGTTCTCGCCGACCTCGGCGATCTTGTCGCCGTCGATCAGGACGTCAACGACCCCGTCAAGCTCGACGGACGGATCGACGACGTGGGCATTTTTAAGAAGCAAGGCCATTATCGGCACCTCCAAGCAGCAGATACAGGATAGCCATACGCACGCAGATACCGGCGTAGACCTGCTCCAGGATGACGGAGCGTTGCGGGTGGTCGGCCATATAGGAGTCGAACTCGACGCCGCGGTTGATGGGGCCCGGGTGGCAAATGATCGCGTCGGGCTTCATGAGCTTCTCACGGTCCTTGGTCAGGCCGAAGAGCTTGTGGTACTCGCGAATGGTCGGGAACGGGGCACCCTCGAGGCGCTCCTGCTGTACGCGCAGCATGTAGACGACGTCCAGCTCGGGCAGGACGGAATCGAGGTCGCTCGTCACGTGGTCGCAGCCCAGAACCTCGGGCGCCGGCGGCAGCAGCGTGCCGGGGGCGACGGCGTAGGTCTCGCAGCCCATGATCTTCAACGCGGGTATCAGCGAGCCGCAGACGCGGGAGTGGGCGATGTCGCCGACGACGGCGACTTTCAGACCGTGGAAGTCACCCTTGTGCTCCCAGATGGTGTACAGGTCGAGCAGAGCCTGCGTGGGGTGGTTGTGCTTACCGTCACCGGCGCAGATAACACTCGCGGGCGAATTCTGCGTGACAATGTAGGGAGCACCGGCATGTTTGTCGCGCACGACGATGCAGTCGATCTTGTAGGCGTTGAGCGTCTCGACGGTATCGACGAGGCTCTCGCCCTTGACCGTGGAGGTCGAGGAGCCGCCAAAGTTGAGGCTGTCGGCCGAAAGACGCTTCTCGGCGAGCTCGAAGGAGCTGCGGGTACGCGTCGAGGGCTCGTTGAACATATTGACGATGGTCTTGCCCTTAAGCGTGGGGACCTTCTTGATGGCACGCTCGTTGACCTCGGAGAACGCCTTGGCGGTCTCGAGGATGAGCTTGATGTCCTCTTCGGAGTACTCGGTAATGTCGATCAGGTGCTTATGATTGAACGCCACGGTACTACTCACCTCCCAGCGGCGCGGAGCCCACGTGGGAACCCGGCGCGACGTCGTTGATCTCGACAGCGGTACGGCCGTCGACTTCCTTCATATATAGGTGCACGCTCTCCTCGTGCGACGAGGGAACGTTCTTGCCGACAAAGTCCGGCGAGATAGGGAGCTCGCGGTGACCGCGGTCAACGAGAACTGCCAGCTCGATGCGGCTCGGACGGCCCAGGTCCATAACGGCGTCCAGAGCGGCGCGGATGGTGCGGCCCGTGTACAGGATGTCGTCCACCAAAACGACGCGCTTGCCGTCGACGCTGAAGGGAATGTTGGTAGCGTGGATCGCGGGAGCGAAGTTAGTCGCATAGTCATCGCGATAGAAGCTGATGTCCAGGCTGCCGAGCGGAACGTCAACACCCTCGATCTCCTTGATCGCCTCGGCGAGCTTCTTTGCCAGAAGGTCGCCGCGCGTGACGATGCCGACCAGAGCGAGGTCTTCACAGCCCTCGTTGCGCTCGAGAATCTCGTGCGCGATGCGGGTCATCGCTCGGTTGACGGCGGTCTCGTCCATGATGACCGCCTTGGGGGAAGTCGTGCCCATCGATCTCCTTCCTCACATGTCTTGACTGCTGATACAGTCAAAAAAATAGATGCCCGACCGCTCAAAGCGGACCAGACACCCACAGGAAGGACTGCACTATGGCAGCAATATAAATCCATGTGGGTATCTCGTACCCCTTTAATGGTCAAGGGATAGTGTAGCCAACCCCGAGCTTAATTGCGAGCATTAATACGGAGCAATCCGCAAACGGACTCAACGCTCCATAAACCTATATATATTTGCGGGACAAGCTTGAAAACGTCGATGCGAGCTGGCATAATCCCCTCTGCTACACGCAAATCGGATCTACGTCCAGGGCCGTAGCGTGGGCACTATCGCCATAAGAGAAATATCTCTGTGTAGATTACGCACAGGGAGCTGCTTCTGTGCTATAGTTCAGGCTTGTTTGTTAACGCGACATGTTCGTTTGTCGCCCAAGGAGGGTCAGTTATGTCCAAAGTTTGCGAAGTTTGCGGTAAGCACCCCGTTGCCGGTCGCTCCATCAGCCACTCTCACCGCGTCACCAACCGTAAGTTCCGCCCCAACATCCAGCGCGTCTACGTCGTCGTCGATGGTCACCGTCGCAAGATGAACGTTTGCTCCACCTGCCTTAAGTCTGGCAAGGTTGCGCGCTCCTAAATAAGGTCTTACCAACAAGTACCTCGGACTCTCCGGGTCAAAGACCTCGCGTTCACATAGAACTTACCAAAGGCGTCCTCTCTTGTGGAGGACGCCTTTTTGCACTCATTGGGGACAGACTTACATGGGTGTTTTCACTCATTGGGGACAGACTTACATGGGTGTTTTCACTCATTGGGGACAGACATGATGCGTGTCTGCGGTGCCCCGACTAGCTCCGGCCCCTGCCTCACGCAGCTTCCTTCCAGCCTGCAGTGGCCTTAGTCACACTTGTAGCGCCGATACCGGTGATACGGGCAATTTGCTTGACCGTGAGATGTGCCTGCCTGAGCCTCAGCAGGCAGGCATCGCGTTCGGGGCGTGGCAGGGCCTTAAGCAGCGTAGGATCTATGCTCGGCAGGACTTCGCGCGCAACGGAAAGGGCCTCCTCATCGGGGATCCGACGGCGTGGAAGAACCTCCACCGACCAGATGCGCCCGGCAGCTTCCTTAAGATGCTCGCAATAGCAACGGGAGCCTCCGACAATATCGAGCATAGGGGCCGCATCACAAATGTCAAAGGGATCGTAGCCCAGCTGATATGCCTTGAAGCTTGACCATCGGTACGCCTCGAGTGAGTCGAGCGCACCTTTCACAGGATTGAGATGAATATAATCGAGCAGCTGCACCGCCATAACAGGTCCAGAACAGCGAAATGGCAAAACTATGTCTGTCCCAAATGAGTGAAAGCACTCATATAAGTCTGTCCCCAATGAGCGGGCCGATGCCAGGCTGATATTTATAATTAAAACGCTTCAGTAGATTGAAGCGTTTTAGTGTGCCTTTTACGGGAATCTTACCGTTCGCCGAATAATTTCTTGCTATCATGCAACACGTAGGGTAAATCTCCGATCGCAAGGAGACACAAATGGTGAAAAAGTCACCGGAAAACACTACTCCCGCAATTGTGGACAACGTAGAGGCGCTTGAGGCTAAACTCGCTCAGATGCGAGAGGCCCAGGCGCTTTTTGCTACGTACACGCAGGAGCAGGTCGACAAGATCTTCTACGAGGCCGCCATGGCCGCCAACAAGGCTCGTATCCCGTTGGCGAAGATGGCCATCGAGGAGACCGGTCGTGGCGTTCTTGAGGACAAGGTCATCAAGAACCACTACGCCGCAGAGTACATCTACAACGCTTACAAGAACACCAAGACCTGTGGTGTCATTGAGCGCGACGAGGCCTACGGCATCACCAAGATCGCTGAGCCCATCGGCATCGTGGGCGCCGTCATCCCGACGACCAACCCCACCTCCACCGCGATCTTCAAGACGCTGATCAGCCTGAAGACCCGCAACGCCATCATCATCTCCCCGCACCCGGCTGCCGCCAAGTGCACCATCGCCGCCGCCAAGCTCGTGCTTGACGCCGCCGTCAAGGCCGGCGCCCCCGAGGGCATCATCGGCTGGGTCGATGTCCCCTCCATCGAGCTGACCAACATGGTCATGCGCGATGTCGACATCATCCTCGCCACCGGTGGCCCGGGCATGGTCAAGGCCGCCTACTCCTCGGGCAAGCCCGCCCTGGGCGTTGGCGCCGGTAACACCCCGGTCGTCATCGACGACACCGCCGACGTGCTGCTCGCCGTCAACTCCATCATCCACTCCAAGACCTTCGACAACGGCATGATCTGCGCTTCCGAGCAGTCCGTGACCGTCATCGACACCATCTATGACCAGGTTAAGGCCGAATTCCAGAAGCGCGGCTGCTACTTCGTCAAGCAGGGTGCCGAGATGGAGGCCCTGCGCGGCGCCATGTTCAAGAACGGCGCTCTCGATCACCGCATCCCCGGCATGGCTGCCGCCAAGATCGCCGAGCTCGCCGGTATCGAGGTTCCCGCCAAGACCAAGATCCTGATCGCCGAGGTCACCTCCACCGACCCCGCCAAGGAGGAGTTCTCCCACGAGAAGCTCTCCCCTGTCCTGGCCATGTATCACGCCAAGGACTTCCAGGAGGCCGTCGACAAGGCCGAGCACCTGGTACTCGCCGGTGGCCCGGGCCACACCGCCTCTCTGTACGTGCATCCCGCCCAGGCCGAGAAGATCAGCCTGTTCGAGCATGTCATGAAGGCCTGCCGTATCGTCATCAACACCCCGTCCTCGCACGGCGGCATCGGTGACCTGTACAACTTTGGCATGAAGCCGTCTCTGACCCTGGGCTGCGGCTCCTGGGGCGGCAACTCCGTCTCCGAGAACGTTGGGGTGAAGCACTTGATCAACGTTAAGACTGTGGCCGAGCGCCGTGAGAACATGCTGTGGTTCCGCGCTCCCGAGAAGGTCTACTTCAAGAAGGGTTCCACGCCCGTCGCTCTCGACGAGCTGGGCAGCGTCATGGGCAAGAAGCGCGCCTTTATCGTCACCGACCAGTTCCTCTTCAAGAATGGCAACACCCGCGCCATCGAGGCCAAGCTCGACGAGATGGGCATCGCCCACGACTGCTTCTACGACGTCGAGCCCGATCCGTCGCTGCAGTGCGCACGTCGCGGCGCCAAGCAGATGGCTCTCTTTGAGCCGGACGTCATCATCGCCGTCGGCGGTGGCTCCGCTATGGACGCCGGCAAGATCATGTGGATGATGTACGAGCACCCCGAGTGCAAGTTTGAGGACATGGCCATGGACTTCATGGACATCCGCAAGCGTATCTTCACCTTCCCCGAGATGGGCAAGAAGGCCTACTTCGTCGCCGTCCCGACCTCTTCGGGCACCGGTTCCGAGTGCACGCCGTTCGCCATCATCACCGACAAGGAGACCGGCATCAAGTGGCCGCTCGCCGACTACGCGCTGCTCCCCAACATGGCTATCGTTGACGCCGACAACTGCATGACCGCCCCGCGCGGCCTGACCGCCGCCTCCGGCATCGACGTCATGACCCACGCCATCGAGTCCTATGTCTCCATCATGGCCTCCGACTACACCAAGGGCCTCTCCGAGCGCGCTGCCAAGCTCGTCTTCGAGAACCTGCCCTCCAGCTTCGAAAACGGCGCCAAGGACCCGCATGCCCGCGAGGAGATGCACAACGCCTCCTGCATGGCCGGTATGGCCTTCGCCAACGCCTTCCTGGGCCTCAACCACTCCATGGCCCACAAGCTCGGTGCCTTCCATCACCTGCCCCACGGCATCGCCAACGCCATCATCCTGACTCGCGTCATGCGCTACAACGCCGCCGAGGCTCCCGTCAAGATGGGCACGTTCTCCCAGTATCCTTACCCCAACGCGCTGCACAACTACGCCGAGATGGCCAAGTACTGCGGCATCGAGGGCAAGGACGACAAGGAGGTCTTCGAGAACTTCATCACGAAGCTCGAGGAGCTCAAGGACTTCATCGGTGTCAAGAAGACCATCGCCGACTACGGTGTTGACGAGCAGTACTTCCTCGACACCCTCGACGAGATGACCGAGCAGGCATTCAACGACCAGTGCACCGGCGCTAACCCGCGCTACCCGCTCATGAGCGAGATCAAGGAGCTCTACCTGGACGCCTACTATGGCCGCGAGCCCCAGGACTACGCCGTCTGCTAGTTTTTAGCACGGTTATTTCGGCGGGGGTGAACGGGCGCACGCACGCCCCCGCCGCTGCTTCTATCGCATCGTTGAAAGGATGCAATCATGCTGCTCCCCGAATCCAAGACCGAGCTCGTCCGTCGCGGCAACAAAGTCGTTTACGACCTGGGCGACAAGATCGTCAAGGTCTTTAACGAGACCAAGCCCGTCTCCGACGTGTTCAACGAGGCTTTGAATCTTGCCCGCATCAATGAGTGCGGCATCCGCAGCCCCAAGGCTCTCGAGGTTTCTCAGCTCGAGAACGCCAACGGCTGGGCGCTCGTGACCGAGAAGGTTCCGGGCACCACCCTTGCCGAGAAGATGGCTGCCGAGCCCCAGCGCTTTGGTGAGTACCTCGAGATGTTCGTCGACCTCCAGATCGAGATCCACGGCTACACCTCCCCGCTGCTCAACCGTCAGCGCGACAAGTTCGCCCGCATGATCGACAGCCTCGATCAGCTCAATGCCACCACGCGCTACAACCTTCAGGAGCGTCTGGACGGCATGACCAAGGAGTTCAAGGTCTGCCACGGCGACTTCAACCCCTCCAACGTCATCGTTGGCGACGACGGCCAGCTGTACGTCTGCGACTGGGCACACGCCACCCAGGGCTCCCCTGCTGCCGACGTTGCCACCACCTACCTGCTCTTTGCCCTCAACAGCAAGGACCAGGCCGAGGCCTACCTGGAGCTCTACTGCGATCGCGCCGACATGCCCATGCAGGTCGTGCGTCAGTGGACGAGCATCGTCGCCGCTTCCGAGCTCGCTCGTAAGCGCAACGTGAACGATGAGTTCCTTAAGAACTGGATCGACGTCGTCGATTATCAGTAATATCTGAGCGATTTATTTCGCATCGGAGGCACAAAGGAAAACCCCACAGCTCGCATGGGCTGCGGGGTTTTCCTTTTAGCAACAAATGTCCCTTAGACGCAAAAGCGGCCCTGCATCTCTACCTCGAGAGACGCAGGGCCGCTTAACAAGTGCACTAAACGCAGCGGGCTCGATTAACGACGGGCTGCTTTCACAAGCTCAGCGACCTTGGCGACAATCTCATCGATCGCCACATCCTCGCGCTCGCCCGTGGCACGATCCTTGAGCTCGACGGTGCCGTTCTTAAGGCCGCGCTTGCCGAGCACCACCTGATAAGGGAAGCCCATAAGGTCGTTGTCGGCAAACTTAAAGCCGGGACGCTCGTCACGGTCGTCAACGACAACCTCGATACCCTCGGCGCACAGACCCTCGACGATTTGCTCGCAAACGGTAGCGCACTCCTCCTTCTTGGGGTCGAGCGGAATCACCGCAACCTCGTACGGGGCAACAGAGACCGGCCAAACGATACCGTGCTCGTCGTTGTGCTGCTCCACGACGGCAGCGAGCGAGCGGGACACGCCCACGCCGTAGCAACCCATGATAAGCGGCTTCTCCTTGCCGTCCTCGTCCATAAAGGTGGCACCCATGGCCTCGGAGTACTTGGTGCCCAGCTGGAAGACCTGGGAAACCTCGATGCCGCGAGCAGCGGAGAGCGGCTTGCCGCAGTGCGGGCAAGGGTCGCCGGCAACGACGGTAACCAGGTCGGCCCACTCGTCGACGGTAAAGTCGCGCTCGGGGCAGGCACCGGTAAAGTGATAGTCGACTTCGTTGGCACCGCAGGCCCACTGCTTGGACTCGCGCAGGCTCTCGTCGCAGACCAGACGAATGCCCTCGGGCAGGTTAACCGGTCCGATAAAGCCCTTATGCAGACCGTAGGTCTGGAGCTCCTCGTCGGTCATCATGCGATAGCCCTTGCCAAAGACATGCTCGGCCTTGCAGTCGTTGAGCTCATGATCGCCCGGAACGATGGCCACAACCGGCTTGCCCTCGGCGTCGATGAGAGCCAGCGACTTGCGCGTACCGTTCTCGGGGAAGCCGAAGAACTTGGCGACGGCCTCGATGGTGCCCATACCCGGAGTCTCGACCTTGGTGAGTGTGCCGTCGCCGGGGCCCTCGGTCACAACGACCTTGGTGCTTGCCGCCTCGTCATCGGCAGCAAAGCCACAATCGTCGCAGTAGACCAGCGAAGCCTCGCCGGCCTCTGCCAGCGCCATGAACTCGACGGAGGTATCGCCACCGATCTCGCCGGAATCGGCGACGACGGGCAGGGCCTTGATGTAGCAGCGCTCGCAGATATTGGCGTACGCCTGCTTCATCTTGTCGTACTCCTCCTGCAGGCTCTCCTGCGTGGCAGAAAAGCTGTAGGCGTCTTTCATGATGAACTCGCGACCGCGCATCAGGCCAAAGCGGGGACGGAACTCGTCGCGGAACTTGTCCTGGATGTGATAGAGATTCACCGGCAGTTGCTTGTATGAACGCAGCTCGTTGCGCACCAGGGCAGTCACGGTCTCCTCGTGCGTGGGGCCGAGCACGAACTCGCGGCCGTGGCGGTCATCAAAGCGCACGAGCTCCTTGCCATAGGCATCGATACGGCCGGACTCGCGCCACAGCTCGGCATCGACCATGATGGGCATCATGAGCTCCTGGGCGCCGGCGGCGTCCATCTCGTCGCGCACGATGTTCTCAATCTTGCGAATCGAGCGCCACGCGAGCGGCAGATAGGAATAGAGACCGGCGGCCTCCTTGCGGATCATACCGGCACGGAGCAGCAGGCGATGGCTCGCAAGCTCAGCGTCGGCCGGATCCTCTTTGAGCGTCGGAGCATACAGCTTAGACATATACATTGCTCGGGTCATTTATTTCTCCTCAATAAGCTTGTCGACCTCGGCCATAAGCGCGTCGACAATTTGGTCCTCCGCTACTTTACCAATGATCTGGCCGTGCGAAAAGAGCAGGCCCTGACCACGTCCGCAAGCAACGCCCAGGTCGGCATCAGAAGCCTCACCGGGGCCATTAACGGCGCATCCCATGACGGCAATCGAAAGCGGCGCGGCACAGTTCTTAAGCCGCTCGGTTACTTCCTCGGCGATTGCGATCAGGTTAACCTGACAGCGGGCGCACGTTGGGCACGAGACAATCTCGGGGCCGCGGCGACGCAGGCCCAGCGACTGCAAAATTCCCCAGGCGACCGGCGGTTCCTCAACCGGATCGGCCGTGAGCGAAACGCGCATGGTGTCACCGATTCCCTCGGACAGCAGGATGCCAAGGCCCACCGAGCTCTTGATGGTGCCCTGCAGCTTGGTACCCGCCTCGGTTACGCCCAGGTGGAGCGGAACGTGGGGAATCTCACGCGACAGGGCACGATAGGTGTCGAGCGTCGTTTGCACGCTATGGGCCTTGGCCGAAAGCACAATGTTCGTAAAGCCGCGGTCTTCGAAATGCTTGACGAAACGTTCGCTCGACATCACGAGCTTTTCGGGCTGCGTGAGGTCATCGCGCTCAGCGATATCCTGCTCAAGCGAACCAGCATTGACGCCGATGCGAATCGCACAGCCCGCGGCACCCGCAGCATCGATTACCGCGTCAACCTTGGCCCAATCGCCGATATTGCCGGGATTGATGCGCAGCTTGGCAGCACCGGCCTCAACGGCACCAATGGCGAGCTTATGGTTAAAGTGGATATCGGCAACGATCGGCACCGGAGACTCGGCACAGATGGTGCGGAAACCCTCAAGTGCGGCCTCGGTGGGCACGCTCACGCGCACGATATCGCAGCCAGCCTGCGCCAACGCGCACACTTGCGCAAGCGTTGCCTGGGCATCAGCGGTATCGATGCAGGTCATGGATTGGACCACCACCGGCGCGCCTCCACCGATCTGCACGCCGCCCACATGCACGGGGCGCGTCAACTCGCGAGGCAAAGGATGGGATAAAGACAATCCAAACACTCCCCTACAGAATAAATCGAAGGATGTCGGAACGAAGCATATAGACAAACAGCAGCGCAAAGAGCGCGATGCCCACATAGCTCACAATCGTCTGGACCTTGAGCGGAAGCTCGCGGCCCGCAATCTTTTGAATGATCTCGATGAGCAACTTGCCGCCATCGAGTGGCGGGATAGGCAGCAGGTTCATAAAGCCAAGCGAGAACGAAATGAGAGCGGCAAACGAAAGGAACGTGGCAGGGCCGGCTGCAGCAGCTTGT
Organism: Collinsella sp. LCP19S3_B6; assembly: GCF_052121815.1. NCBI lineage: Bacteria > Bacillati > Actinomycetota > Coriobacteriia > Coriobacteriales > Coriobacteriaceae > Collinsella > Collinsella sp. LCP19S3_B6. The sequence goes on along the minus strand of NZ_JBQKDN010000003.1, from coordinate 66,258 downwards.
GAGGACATAACGCTAATACCCACGATCGAAGAGGACTGATCGAGAATCTCCATCGTATGCTGCGGCTGGAGCAGGCGCATCACGCCCTCCGCTGTCTGCACGACATAGGAGAACGACAGGCGAGCCGACGTGATGGGGTCTAAACGAACCACCTGCGTAGAGACATACACACCTAGGCGTTCGTCCTCTTTGAGCGCAACCGTGGTCGAATGCTTCTTGCCGTCACGCTCATACTCAATGGCGATATCGTCCTTACCAGCAGCCTTGCCAATGGCATCGTAAACGTCCATCCAGGTAGAGCACGATATTCCGTCGACCGAAAGAATCGCATCGCCATCCTCGATTCCCGCCGCGGAGGCAATCGAGCCTTCGTCAACCTGGCCGATCACATTGGTGTCCACCGGCACCGTGACACCCGCGATGGAATAGATGCTCATAAGGAGCAAAAAGCCCGTCAGGATATTGACGATAATGCCCGCAAGCAGCATAAAGGCTCGCTTGACAAAGACCTGACCCAAATAGGTGTGCGAGCGCTCGCGTGCAAGGAATTCGGCCTCGCCGCACGGCAGTTCCCATACATCGCCCTCGGCAGTCGCGTGCTCGCGATCGAACCGACGGCCGTCAAAGGTGGTATAACCCGCCGCATCACGCGGCAGGGTCTGGTACTTGGTGGGATAGTAACCAGGCGAAGGCTTTTCCCCTTCTTCATACCAAGGAGCTATGGAGCCCCAACCCAGCAGCAAAGCACAGGCCTCGAGCACATCCTCCTCGGACAGCTCAAGCTCGACGGCAAGATCGGCCACCGTCACACGGCCGTGGCGATAGATGGCGGCAAGCACGCGATCGGCATACGAGACATCGGTCGGATCCATGCCACAGATGGCAGCATACCCACCCAGCAACAGCGGGGTCACGCCAAACTTGGTGCCGATCCGACGAGACGTATGGTGAATATCAAAGCGACACGGCAGGCCCAAAAAGAACTCAGTCACCCGGACGCCGCAGGCACGCGCCGCCAAAAAGTGGCCGCCCTCGTGCAAAAACACGAGGACGGAAAGCATCAGCAGGCCCCAAAAGACCGATGAGAGAACGCTCAGAACAGTTTCCATAAAACGAAAAAGCAATCCTTATGGGTTAAGAACGGGTTGCGACGAGCACTTGCGCGGCCTTTTCACGCGCCCACGCATCGATACCGCGAAGCTGTTCAAACGAATCGACCGTCTGCGCATCATGCGCATCCATACAGGATTCCACAATGCGATCGATATCGGTAAAACTGCAGCCATCATGCAGGAAGGCATCGACGGCGACCTCGTTGGCGGCATTGAGCACGCACGGCATGGTGCCGCCCGTCTTGCCCGCACGCTCGGCCAGCGCCAGGCAGCGGAACGTATCCATGTCGGCCGCATCAAAGGTAAGCTGACCCAACTCGCGGAAATTGATGCGCGGAGCCGGAGTATCCCAGCGCTCGGGATACGAGAAGGCAAACTGGATGGGAATGCGCATGTCAGATGCCCCGAGATGCGCCATCACGGAGCCGTCGGCAAACTCGACCATCGAATGAATCTTTGACTGGCGCTGAACGACCACGTTGATAAAGTCGAGGTCGCAACCGAACAGGTGCATCGCCTCGATACGCTCCAGGCCCTTGTTCATGAGGGTAGCGGAGTCAATCGTGATCTTGGCACCCATAGCCCACGTAGGGTGCGCCAGGGCATCGGCGCGCGTCACACGGTCGAGTTCCTCGCGCGAACGGCCAAAGAACGGACCGCCCGAGCAGGTAAGCCAAATACAATGGGCCTCGCGCGGATTCTCACCCAGATAGCATTGGTAAATTGCAGAGTGCTCGGAATCGACCGGGATAAGCTGACCGGGCTGAGCCAACGGCATCAGCAGGTCACCGCCAACAACGAGCGACTCCTTATTGGCAAGGGCAAGGCGCTTATTCGAGGTCAAGGCCGCATGGCTCGCCTCGAGACCGGCGGCGCCCACAATAGCGACAAGCACACAGTCAACATCGTCGCGACGCGCGAGCTCGCAAACCGCTTGCGCACCTACGCCGAGCTCCGTTCCCTCGGGCAACTCCTGCAGCACGGCGTCATCGCCATGAGCGACATCGGCCACGGCAACCGCCGGAACCGAGAACTCGCGGGCAGCTGCAACGAGCTCGGAGGTGCTGGAATTAACGGAAAGCGCCGTCACCTGCAGACGATCGGCATGCTGACGGCAAACATCGAGCGCCTGAGTGCCGATAGAGCCCGTACAGCCCAGGATGGCAACACGAAGGCGTCCATCGGAGCCATACGTCGTCTGGAAGGACATTACAGCACGCCTCCGATCATCAGCATCAGCTGCGCGGTGATGCAGCCGAAGATAAGCGAATCGCTACGATCGAGCATGCCGCCGTGGCCCGGGATAAGGTTACCGGAATCCTTGACGCCCACACCGCGCTTGATGCGCGACTCGATAAGGTCGCCGATAACGCCCAGGATGGACACAACCACGCCACAAAGCAGCGCATAGGGCAAGCTCAGCTTATAGAGATGCGTCACCCACAAAATGAGCCAGATGAGAACCGAGCCCAAGATGCCACCAACAAAGCCCTCCCAGCTCTTGTTGGGAGAGATCTTGGGGACCATCTTGTGTTTACCGATACGACTGCCCACGATGTAGGCAAACGAATCGGAGACCCAAAGGGACGCGCAAACACCCACTGAAAGCAGGGCGCCGGCAAAACCGGGCACGGCATCGCGCAGCAGCACAATAGCCGACAGCATAAAGCCTGTGTAGATGGGACCCATGAGCGTCACGGCCACATCAGAGATGCGGGTACGCGGCGACCAAACATACCAAATGCCCACCGCGAGCATCAGTGCAAAAAGCAGGGCGTTCAGCAAAAGCGAATCGCCAAGCGCCGATAACGGAAAGAGCACGGCGGCAATAATGCCCAGGTGCTCGTTGGCGACCTTGCCATCGAGCCTCGTCATACGGAAAAACTCAAAGCAGCAAAGCCCGCTCATGACAGAGACAAAAATGGCGGTGGGCACGATACCCAAAACCAGGCACAGGATAAAGACGACGGCGTAGACGATACCGGCGGCGGCACGGGTAATAAAGCCCGCAAGCCACGAACCGGTGCCGCTCTTCGCTGCAGGCGCTCCCGCAGTGGCAGCTTTGCGCGCAGCCGTCTTGGGAGCGGATGCCTTGGGACGATCGGACACGATTAAGCCTCCTCGGTCTTGCTCAGTCCACCAAACCTACGGTCACGGCCCTGATAGGCCAAAATGGCGTCAACAAGGCCCCAACGATCAAAGTCAGGCCAATAGGTATCGGTGACATAGAACTCGGAATAAGCCACCTGCCACAGCAGATAGTTCGAAAGGCGAAGCTCACCAGAGGTGCGAATGACCAGCTCGGGATCGGGAAGACCGGCGGTGTACAGGTGCGAAGCAACCATATCATCGTCGATAGCAGCAGGGTCAATCTTGCCGGCGGCAGCATCGAGCGCAAGCTGACGGGCGGCACGGGTAATCTCGGCACGCGCGCCGTAGTTGACGGCAAGCGCCAGCGTCATACCGGTGTGATCAGCGCACTCGGCAAGACCGCATTCAAAAACGTCGCGGGTCTTCTTGGGCAGCGCGGAAATATCACCCAAAAAGACAACACGGACGTTTTCGCGCTTCAGAAGCGGCAGCTCATCGATAAACGTCTTGGCAAACAGATGCATCAAGACGTTGACCTCATGCTGCGGGCGGTTCCAATTTTCGGTTGAAAACGCATAGGCGGAAAGCACGTCGACGCCCAGACGCACGCAGGCGGTAATGACCTCACGAAGGGAGACGATACCCGCCTTGTGGCCCTCGGTACGGGCAAGACCTCGCGCCGTAGCCCAGCGACCGTTACCGTCCATGATGCAAGAGATATGGCGCGGAATGTTATTGAGGTCAAGGTCGGAAAAACCGACGCCCGCAGGGGCGTCGGCAAAGTACTCGACCAGTTTGTTCTCGTCGTATTGCACCTTAGATCTCCATGACCTCGGCTTCTTTTTCCTTCAGAAGCTCCTCGACCTTGGCGACATACTCGTCGGTATGCTTCTGCACCTTGGCCTGCTCACGGCGGACGTCGTCCTCGGTGAGCTCCTCATCGCGCTCGAGCTTGTTGTTAAAGTCGCGACGGATGTTACGGATAGACACCTTGGCCTGCTCGGCGTACTCGCGGCACTCCTTGACGAGCTCGCGACGGCGCTCCTCGGTGGGAGCCGGGAACGGAAGACGAACAACGGTGCCATCGGAGTTGGGGGTAATACCCAGATCGGAAGCGCCGATGGCCTTGACGATGGCGTTGATAAGCGCCTTATCCCACGGCTCGATGAGCAGCATGTGGGCCTCGGGGGTCTTTACGGCGGCAACCTGCGTGACCGGCGTGGGAACACCGTAATAATCGACGGTGATGTCGGACAGAATGTTAGCGTTGGCTCGGCCGGTACGGACCTTGGAGAAGTTGTGCTTGAGGGACTCGAGCGACTTGTCCATGTGGGCGGTGATGTTCTCTGCCATGCTTAATCCTCCTGATAGACGAGCGTGCCGACGGGCTCACCCGAAAGCGCGCGCTTGACGTTGTCCTCGCCATCGATGTTGAGGACCAAAATGGGCATACGGTTATCCTGGCACAGGGCCGTAGCCGTGGAATCCATAACCTGCAGGCCGCGGACGAGCACCTCGTGATAGGTGATCTTGTCAAAGCGGACGGCATCGGCGCACTTGACGGGATCTTTGTCGTAGATACCGTCGACCTTGGTGGCCTTAATCAGAATCTCCGCACCGATCTCGCAGGCACGAAGGGCCGCGGCGGTGTCAGTCGTAAAGTACGGATTGCCCGAGCCGGCTGCGAAGATAACGACATTGCCCTTGGACAGGTGATTGATGGCGCGACGACGAATATAGGGCTCGCAAATCTCGTTCATCTGGATGGCACTCATAACGCGGCAAGGAACATCGTTATGCTCGAAGGCATCCTGCAGGGCGAGCGCGTTCATAACGGTTGCAAGCATGCCCATGTAATCGGCCTGAGCACGCTCCATACCGCCGGCAGCTCCAGCCATGCCGCGGAAAATATTGCCGCCGCCGACAACGATGCCGACCTCATGGCCAACGGCGAGCAGCTCCTTGACCTGCTTGGCAAGATGGTCGGTAACCTTGGGGTCGATGCCATAGTGGCCATCGCCCATCAGTGCTTCGCCGGAAAGCTTCAAAAGCACGCGTTTATATCGGATGTCGGACAAAGCGATCCTCCTTTAATTAGACTCTCAATATGATATCAAAGGCTCTGCTTAGAGGCATGAAAAAGCAGGCTGTGAGTAAAACCCACAGCCTGCTCATTACCAGCTACAAGAGCTTATTTACTCGCCACGGACCAGACGGTCGAAGGCAACGACGGTAATGGTATCGCCGAGCTCCTTGGAGACCTGCTCAGCGTACTTCTTGATGGTGAGGGAGCTGTCCTTGATGAACTCCTGCTCGGTGAGCACGGACTGCTTGTAGAACTTCTCCAGGCGGCCAACAGCCATCTTCTCCTGGATGGCCTCGGGCTTGCCGGACTCGGCAGCCTGAGCCATGTAGATCTGCTTCTCATGCTCGACGGTCTCGGCCGGAACCTGATCGCGGGTAGCGCAGATCGGAGCGACAGCGGCAACCTGAAGGGCAACGTCGTGGGCAAAGGTCTTGAAGGACTCAGCCTGAGCGGTCTCAGCCTTCTCGAAAGCAAACTCGACGAGGACGCCGATCTTACCACCCATGTGGATGTAAGAAGCGAGAGCGCCGTTCTCGGCCTTGCGGGCGGCGAAGCGGGAGATCTTCATGTTCTCGCCCATGATGTGAATCATCTCGGTGAGCTCGGAGGAAACGGTCTCCTCGCCCATCGGCTTCTCGAGCAGAGCGTCGACATCGGCCGGCTCGGTGGTGGCGACAACCTCGGCGACCTTGGAAGCAAAGCCGGTGAACTTGGCGTTGGAGCCGACGAAGTCGGTCTCGCAGGAGAGCTCGAGCAGAGCGCCGGTCTTGCCATCCTCGGAGACGAACGCGGCGACAGCGCCCTCGTTGGTCTCGCGGCCAGCCTTCTTGGCAGCCTTAGCGAGGCCGTTCTTACGCAGAACGTCAACAGCGGCGTCCATGTCACCGTCAGCCTCGACGAGAGCCTTCTTGCACTCCATCATCGGGGAGTCGGTCATCTCGCGGAGCTGCTTGACCATAGCGGCGGTAATCTGGGCCATTGTGGTTCCTTTCAAAGAGATGAAAAAGACTTAAATAGGACTGATTTACTCGGCCTTGGGCTCAGCGGCCATCTCGGCCTCGGAGACCTGCTCCTTGCCGGAGCCAGCGAGGCAAGCGTCGGCCATGAGCTCGCACATAAGGGTGACAGCGGAGATGGCGTCATCGTTGCAGGGGATGCCGTACTCGACCTCGTCGGGATCGGAGTTGGTATCGATCAGAGCGACGACGGGGATGTTCAGGCGCTGGGCCTCCTTGATGGCGTTCTCCTCGCGCTTAGTGTCGATGACGAAGAGAGCCTGGGGCAGACCCTTCATGTCGCGGGCGCCACCGAGGTTGGTCTGGAGCTTAGCGAGCTCCTTACCCAGAACAGCCTGCTCCTTCTTGGGAAGAACAGCCATGCGGCCGTCCTCGACCATGGCCTCGAGCTCCTCCATGCGGTTGATGCGGGAGCGGATGGTGACGAAGTTGGTCAGCATGCCGCCGAGCCAACGCTGGTTGATGTAAGGCATGTTGGCGCGCTCAGCGGCGTTCTTGACGGCCTCCTGAGCCTGCTTCTTGGTGCCGACGAACAGCACGTTGCCACCCTTGGCAACGTTCTTGACGAAGGTGTAAGCCTGGTCGGCGTCAAGAATAGTCTGCTTGAGGTCGAGGATGTAGATGCCGTTGCGCTCACCGAAGATGAACGGCTTCATCTTGGGGTTCCAGCGACGGGTCTGGTGACCGAAGTGGCAGCCGGCCTCGAGCAGGGTGCGGATATTAATCTTGGTAGCCATGTTAAACCTCCTGTGGTTTGCCTCCGCGCGGGGTCATCCTCCAAAACCAACCCGGACATGTGCTACCAAAGCCCGGGCACCACGGTATGAAGTAGCCGCGCGTGCGTGATAAAAACCTGTTGCCGTGAAGCAACCCGATGAATGATAGCAGGATTACATCTTTCTGCCAACCCGAAATCAAAACCACACACACGGACGCGCGATCGATTGGATAGAACCCCTCTCCTGCCTTACTCGCCGCGCGGAAGGGCTTGGGTAACGGCGCGTTTGAGCCGATCGGGCGTGAGATGCGTATAAATCTGCGTGGTGGACAAGCTTGCATGCCCCAGCAACTCCTGGACAGAGCGCAAGTCCGCTCCGCCCTCGAGCAAATCGGTCGCAAAAGTATGGCGCATCGCATGCGGGGCGATATCGGAAGGAATGCCCGCAAGCGTCGCCAACATATGAAACCGTCGCCTAAGCATGGCGGCGCTCATACGGTTGCCGCGTGCCGAGATAAACAGCGGATGCACACCGTTCGTACCGTCGCCACGCTTTGCCTGAGCAAGAAGCTCCGGTCTTCCTTCCTCAATATAGCGGCGGGTCGCATCGAGAGCACGCCGATACAGGGGCACGATACGCTCCTTGCTCCCCTTACCCCAAAGCCGCAGCGTTCGCTCGGACCAAGCAATGGACTCAACATTGAGTGCCGCAAGCTCGGAGATGCGAGCCCCAGATGCATAGAGCAATTCGAGCATCGCCGCATCGCGCAGTCCCGCAGGCGTTGAAACGTCTGGCGCTGCAAGCAGTGCCTTAACCTGCTGGGTGGTCAGCACCCCGGGCAAATCGCGTGGAAGCTTGGGCGAGGCAATCGCAGAGACAGCGTCTCCATCGATAAGACCCTCGGCAGCCATCCATCGATAGAACGAACGAATGGCAGACAGGTGCGCCGCAATCGTCCTGGGCGCCACCTGCTCGCGCGACAGCTCCGCCAGATACATGCGAACGGTACGTACGTCCGCCGTGCGTGCATCGATATCCCCACGCTCGCACCAAGCGGCAAAACGCTCCAGACGAGAGCCGTAAGCGATAACAGTGTTAGAAGAAAGCCCCTCGACGCGTGCAATATAGGCTATGAACGAGTCGACGGCACCGTACAGGTCAAAGGCTATGGCCGGTCGCCCCCAAACAGGTCGGAGCGCGATTCCAGATAGGAATCCAGGGCCTTAAGGGCGCGATCCGCATAGGCCTGATAGCGATCACGTTTGCTGCGGCGCTTACCGTCCTCGAGGGGAGGCACCAGGCCAAAATTAACATGCATGGGCTGATATCCGACCGTAGCAGGATCGGTCGCATAGCCCACGAGCGCGCCGAGAGCGCCCACGCGCGGCAGCTCGACAGGAGCAACCTCGATAGCCTCGGCATAGGTATTGAGCGCAGCGAGGAGACCCGACGCGACCGCTTCCATGTAACCCTCCGTACCGGTAATCTGTCCGGCAAGGCGCACGCCCGTGCCGGGCACGGCGAAGGTCCCATCGAGCACATGGGGCGCATCGACAAAGGTATTGCGATGCATGACGCCATAGCGGAAAAACTCGGCATTCTCCAGACCGGGAACCATATGAAAAACGCGCTTCTGCTCGCCGAAGGTCAGGTTGGTCTGGAAACCAACCAGGTTATAGGCGGTCTTCTCCTTGTTCTCGGCGCGCAGCTGAATCGCCGCCCAGGGACGGCGACCGGTGCGCGGGTCGGTGAGCCCGACGGGCTTCATAGCGCCAAAGCGGATGGCATCCTTGCCCGTGCGCGCAACCTCCTCGGCAGGCTGACAGGCCTGGAAGAGGTCCCCGCCCTCAAAGTCCTTGAGCACCACGCGATCGGCCGTGGTAAGCGCCTCGATAAAGGCCTCGTACTCCTCCTTGTTGAGCGGGGCATTGAGATAGTCGCCACTCCCCTGCTCCTCGTAGCGCGACTGCGAAAACAGCACATCCATATCGAGCGTCGAGGCATCGACAATCGGGGCCGCGGCGTCAAAGAACGCCAGGGAATCACCACCGACGAGCTTCATGACCTCCCCGCTCAACGCCGGCGAGCACAAGGGACCCGCGGCGATAACCACATGGCCCTCGGGAATCTGGGTGACCTCGCCGTGAACGACCTCGATATTGGGACGGGCGGCAACCTCGGCCTCGACGAGCTCGGAGAATTTAACACGGTCGACCGCCAAGGCGCCACCAGCGGGAACGGCAGCGCGATGAGCGCAGTCGAGCAGCACCGAACCCATACGCTCGAGTTCGGCCTTCAACAGGCCGGCGGCGGAATCGGGTCGGGTCGACTTAAACGAATTGGAGCAGACGAGCTCCGCCAAGTGATCGGTATGGTGGGCAGGAGAGGTCACCAGCGGCCGCATCTCGCACAGCTTTACGGCAAACCCGCGATCTGCCAGCTGAATCGCGCATTCCGATCCCGCCAGACCGCCACCGATAACCGTCACTTGATCAAACAGCATCTGCAAACACCTTTCTAATTGACACGCTTTCCATTGTGACCGAAGGGCGTCTGAGCGTGAAGCGCAAACTTTGAGGGCGCATACCTTCCATCCATCATGCGCTCGATGAGTCCCTCGAGCTCGAGTGAGCCCAGGAGTTTGAGCACGCCGACGGCATCGAGGGAGACGAGCGCGGCAATGTCATCGACCTTGAGCGGCGAGGCAATGAGCGCGTGCATCACGGCCTGCTGCGTGGGGTCCAGATCGGCGATACCGGGCGCATCGGGACGCGAATAGCGCAGGGTGCCGTAAATTCGCGAGATGGCCATCTCAATAGACTCCTCGTCAACAATGCAGCAGGCCCCGTTGGCGATGAGGTAGTTGGTCCCACGCGACTCTGGTGACAAAATGGAGCCCGGTACCGCGAGCAGTTCGCGCCCCAGGTCCATGGCGGCCTCCGCTGTCGAGAACGTGCCCGAGGGCATGCCGGCCTCCGACACGAAGAGCGCCTGCGAAAGCGCGGCAATCACCCGGTTACGCCGCGGAAAGGCAAATTTGCGTGGCCCCATACCCCAAGGCGAGATGGACACGACCGCGCCGCCCGTATCGATCGTGCGCGCGATGAGCCCTGCACTCGAGCGCGGGTAAACCACGTCGGCGCCCGTACCCAACACCACGACGTGCCTGCCACCAGCGTTGACCGCGGCCCAACCCGAGGCCTGGTCGCAGCCGACCGCACCGCCCGAGACCACCGTCACGCCCGCCTCGACCGCAACTTTCGCGGCCAGCTCTGCCACGGAAAGGCCGTACGGCGAGGCCTTGCGAGCGCCGATGATGGAGAGCGAGGGCGTCGACAGTGCGGCGGGGTCGCCACGCACATAAAGCGTCTGGGGTACATCGGATAGCTCCAAAACGTTAGCTGGATACAACGCATCACCGGGATGCAGCTCAAAAGTCTCCTCGGGCATTACTGGTCCCTCCTCCCCTGGTACATCGCCGCCTCGAGCACGTGGTCTTGGGTTACCCGCTCACTTTCGGCAACATCGGCAATCGTGCGCGCGATACGCACCAAGCGCACGATGCCGCGCCCTGTGAGATGTGTGCGCCTCGACAGGCCGAGCACGCACTTTTCCGCTGCCCCATCGAGCGCAAAGGTCGAAACGACGCCGTCGATGGAACGTGACTCATCGTCCTCGGCCTCGGCATCTGCATCGTCCAAACGGGACTCACGCCAGGCACGAAATGCCCAACCCCGCACAACATAGTCACGTAGTTCAGCTGACGACATACCCTCGGCACCCTCGATAATTACCTGCGGGTCGGGTCGGGTCACGTCAATCATAAGGTCAATACGATCGGCCAAGGGACCACGTAGCTTAGACCGATAGCGCTCAACCATCGAAGCCGAGCAGCGGCACGGTACCTCGCGATCGCCCAAAAAGCCGCAGGGACAGGGATTGCTCGCGGCAAGCAGCTGGAACCGCGAGGGAAACGTGAAAGCCCCATCGACGCGTACGATCTTGACGTAGCCGCGCTCGATGGGCTGGCGAAGCGTCTGCAGCACGCTGTTGGGAAACTCGGCAAGCTCGTCTAAAAAGAGCACGCCGCCGTGCGCTAGGCTAATCTCGCCCGGGTGCACCGGCCGTCCGCCGCCAATAAGGCCCGCAGTCGAAATACTGTGGTGGGGGCTACGGAACGGTCGGTGTCCCGCCAGCAAACCATCGATGTTCTCGCCCAAGACCGAATGGATGCACAGCGCCTCTTGCTGATCCTCGAGAGAAAGCTCGGGCAAGATACCCGTCATGCGGCGTGCGAGCATGGTCTTGCCCGAACCCGGCGAGCCAATCATCAGCAGGCCGAGCTCCCCCGCCGCCGCGAGCGCAATGCCGCGCTTGGCAACCTCCTGCCCCAGCACATCGGCATAATCAAGTTCTGGCTCAAACGACGCCTCGACACCCTCGGAATCCAGATAATGCCGAGCCGCCTCGCCCATACCGCGGGCGAGCTGAGACAGATGGTCGATAAAGCCACAGTCCACACCGGCAAGCGGTACATGTTGATCCGACCTTCCCGCAATAAAGGACAGGCCCATATCACGCGCCAACAACTGAAACGCAACCTCGCCTTTTACGGGCAGCACGCTACCATCCAGCCCGAGCTCACCGGCAATAAGGCAATGGTCTAGATGGTCGCGGGGAATCTGCCCATCGGCCGCCAGTACCGCGATGGCAATCGGCAGGTCAAAACCACTGCCCGTTTTACGGATGTCGCCCGGAGCCAAGTTGACGGTAATGCCCGCTCGTGGAATCTCAAATCCCGCCGAGCGCATTGCGCAGCGTATGCGGCCACGCGACTCCATCACCTCCATACTTGGAATGCCAAGCATTTGGATACCCGGAATACCGCCGGCAAGCGAGACCTCGACCGTGACGGGAATCGCCTCGACGCCACGAATACATGCAGCGTGGACGGCAAAGGTGTCAAACGCCATCACGATACCTGCCAATCGAATGCGTTGTATTGATGCTCAATCTCCGCAATATGACCGCCGCAGATAGTAACGCCCACCGCGTCGAAGCGAATCGCCTTAAGGGGATAGTGATCCATAAGGTAACAACTCGCGATACGGCGGTAGCGACGCTGCTTCTGGGCGTCCACCGCCTCCTCGGGAAAGACCCGCGTGTTGCAATCTAGGGCGACGCGCCTTGTCTTGATCTCAGCCATCACCACGACATCATCAAGTTCATCAAGCAGTACCAGATCGGCCTCGCCCTCGGGACACCGGTAGCCCTGTTCCAAGAGGGCATAACCGCGCTCGCGAAAGTAATCGATTGCAATAAGCTCGCCCAGCATGCCCAGTTCTCGAGGACTGAGGCCCTTAATGAACCCAGGCGTAATCGACGCGCAATCAATCTCCCCGCTCTCCCAAAGCTCTTTGAGCTGTTGCGTCTTGCTCTTTGCACTTGCGGCGCACATGGGGTCTCCTTTCCCGCGCACGATATTGACCCGATCATGGGGCCGCCTTTCTTGCGGGTAAGTACCAAAAGAAAACCAAAGTCCAACCAAAAACAAACAAAAAAGGGACCGCATGCAACAATTGCGTTGCATGCGGTCCCCACCAGCTGGTTTATAAAATCCCAGAAGTCCCTGTCTCCATATTTGCCTTAAAAAAGACGCTCCGTCTGCAAAAAATTTCCGCAGAAGCTCACACGATGCAACGGAGAAAGGCCATGTTTACGAATAGCCTCAATGTGCTCGGGACTCGCGTAGCCCTTCGACTCGGCAAAATGATATTCGGGATACTCGGCGTCGTACTCGACCATCATCTCGTCACGCGTGACCTTGGCCATAATGGAAGCAGCGGCGATGCAGGCGATTTTGGCATCTCCCTTGACCACATCGCGCTCGTTAGGGACGGCGCCCAGAGGGTTGCCGTCCATAAGCACGCAATCGGGCTCGAGCCCCGTATCGGCCACCGCACCCGCGACGGCAGTGCGGATGGCACGGGCCATGCCCATCTCATCGATGTCCGCAGGCGCGATATGGCAAAAACCAATGGCCGTAGCCACCTCGGCAATCTGCACCGAGAGCAGCTCACGACGGGCAGGCGTGAGCTTTTTGGAATCGTTAATGCCCCAAACGCGCGGCTCCATGGGAAGGCAGACAGCGCAGACCGTCAACGGGCCGGCGACAGAGCCGCGCCCCACCTCGTCAACACCAACGACCACGCCATCGCCGCCGAGCTCATGCATCAGCTCGTACATGCCGTTGACGCGCTCGCGCTCGGAAAGTTCCTTGGCATGGCGCTTAAGTGCGCGTTCGCAAGCCTTGATCACCTGCTGGCGCGGATCCTCGCGATAGTGCTCCACGAGGGCGGGAATCTCCTCGAACGTGGCACTCGCCAGCTCGCCGGCAACCTGCGATGCCGAAATCGAGCTCGTCATATTGGCCATACCAGGCCCTCCTTGCATGGAAATCAGATAAAAAGAAGGGCCACCCGAAGGTGACCCTTGTGTCCAAACGAGTGGACAGACGCTGCGATCTTCTTAGCGCTTCTCGGGGATGCGAGCAGCCTTGCCCACCTTGTCGCGGAGGTAGTACAGCTTGGCGCGACGGACGCGACCATGACGGACGACCTCGAGCTTGGCGATCTTGGGGCTGTGAAGCGGGAAGGTACGCTCAACACCGACACCGAAGGAAATCTTGCGGACGGTGAAGGTCTCACGGGCACCGGCGCCGGCCATGCGGATAACGTCACCCTGGAAAACCTGGATGCGCTCGCGGTCGCCTTCCTTAATGCGGTAGTGAACCTTGACGTTGTCGGCAACGCGGACCTGCGGGATGTCCTCGCGGATCTGCTGACGCTCGATTGCGCGGATGTAATCCATGTGCAATTCCTTACTCTTCTAGAGGTGCCGTACCACCTTGGCCGGCACGTAGTTGAACAAACGTATTCGAGTATACACGCGCGGGTTTCTGCTGCAAGAACAATTTTTTTCGCAGACAAAAAGACAAAACCCGCACATGATAACCGCCCGCCTCACAAATGAGACGGGCGGCATGAAGGGGGCTACGCTAGGGGTCTATACACTAAACGCTAGGCGGAACGCTTGGCATCGAGCTTGGCCTGGGCGGCAGCCAGTCGTGCGAGGGGCACGCGATAGGGCGAGCAGGACACGTAGTCCACATCGGCCACGTTGAACAGGCCCTTGATGGACTTGGGGTCGCCGCCGTGCTCGCCGCACACGCCAAAGTGCATGTCGGGGTTGGCGGCGCGACCCTTCTCGACTGCCATACGCACCAGCTCGAGCACCGCCGCGTCGATGGTCTCGAAGGGATTATCCTTCAGGATCTTCTTGTGCATGTACAGCGGGATGAACTTGGCCTCGGCGTCGTCGCGCGAGAAGCCGAAGGTTGTCTGGGTGAGGTCGTTGGTGCCAAAGCAGAAGAAGTCGGCATGGTGGGCGATCTCGTCGGCGACCATGCAGGCGCGCGGCAGCTCGAGCATCGTGCCCACGGGAATATTGAGCTCGACGCCCTCCTCGGCGGATACCTCGGCGATCACGCGCTCGATGACCTCGCGGGTCTGGACATGCTCGGCTGTGATGGAAACGAGCGGGACCATGATCTCGGGGCGCGGGTCAACGCCCTCCTTGATAAGGCGGGCAGCAGCCGTGGCGACGGCGCGAACCTGCATGAGCGGCAGATCGCCAAAGACAACGGACAGGCGCACACCGCGCAAGCCGAGCATCGGGTTGGACTCAACCATGCCGTCGATTCGACGCAGGCGGGCACGCAGGGTGGCAAGCTCTTCCTCGCCGGCGCCGGCGGCTTCCTTCTTGGTGATGGCGACCTCGAGCTCGCGAGGATTATCCAGGAACTCATGCAGCGGCGGATCGAGCAGGCGAACGACCACATCGCGACCGGACATGGTCTTAAACATCGCCAGAAAGTCCTCGGTCTGAACCTTGAGCAGGTCGGCCAGGGCCTGCTGCTTCACGGCCTCGTCGTCGGACAGGATAAAGCTCTGGATAATGTTCTTGCGATCGCCCAGGAACATGTGCTCGGTGCGGCACAGGCCGATGGCCTCGGCGCCAAACTCGAGTGCGAGCGCGGCATCCTCGGGGTTGTCGGCGTTGACGCGCACGTGGTTGGCGTGACCGTCGGTCTCGTCCAGGCGAATCTCGTCTGCCCAGGACAGAATGGTGTCCAGATCGCCGGTGAGCTCGGCGGAGACCAGATCGACGGCGCCATCGACGACAATGCCCTGAGTGCCGTCGATGGAGATGATGTCGCCCTCGTGAAGCACGCGGTCGCTGCCCTCGATGCGCACGACCTTCTCGGCGGCGTCAATATGGAAGCGCTCAACGCCGCAGACGCAGGGCGTACCCATACCGCGGGCGATAACGGCGGCATGGCTCGTCTTGCCGCCGTGGCTGGTAAGGATGCCCTCGGCAGCGACCATGCCCTTCAAGTCATCGGGGTTGGTCTCCCAGCGAACCAGAATGACCTTGTGGCCCTCGTTGGCGCGCGCGACGGCATCGTCGCTCGAGAACACGACCTCGCCTACGGCGGCGCCGGGGCTGGCGTTAAGGCCACAGGCCAGGGCCTCGTACTTCTTGGAGGAGTCGAACTGCGGATGCAGAAGCTGGTCGAGCTGCGCCGGATCGATGCGACTCACGGCCTCCTCGCGGGTGATGAGGCCCTCCTCGACCATCTCGATAGCGATACGCAGCGCGGCGGTAGCGGTGCGCTTGCCCACGCGGGTCTGAAGCATCCAAAGTTTACCCTGCTCGATGGTGAATTCGATATCGCACATATCGCGGTAATGATCCTCGAGCGTCAGGAAAACGCGCTCGAGCTCCTCACCAGCGGACTCGAGGCCCGGGGTGGTCTTGAGGTCGGCGATGGGCTCAGTGTTGCGGATGCCGGCGACGACGTCCTCACCCTGGGCGTTAACCAAAAAGTCACCGTAGAACTCCTTGGTGCCATCGGCCGGATTGCGCGTAAAGGCGACGCCGGTCGCAGAGGTCTCGCCTTTGTTGCCAAAAGCCATGGCCTGGACGTTGACGGCGGTACCGAGCTCGTCGGAAATGCCATGCTGTTTGCGGTAGATGCAGGCGCGCTCGTTCATCCAGCTGCCAAAGACGGCCTGGATGGCAAGGCGCAGCTGGAGCTCCGGATCGTGCGGGAAGACGGGCTTGCCGTCGACAACCTCGAGCTCGGGATACAGGGCAGCCTCGACGTTCTCGGAGAAGATGCCCTTGAAGGTCTCGACGAGCTCCTGCAGGTCCTCGGCCGAAAGCTCGGAATCGACGCGAACGCCGGCGACCAAGCGAGCCTGGGTCAGGGCGTTCTCAAACAAGTCGGCATCGACACCCATAACGACGTTGGAGAACATCTGGATAAAGCGGCGGTAGCTATCCCAGGCAAAACGCGGGTTTTGCGTCTGGGCAATGAGGCCCAGAACGGAGTCGTCGTTAAGGCCCAAGTTGAGGACCGTGTCCATCATGCCGGGCATGGAGAACGGAGCACCCGAGCGAACCGACACGAGCAGCGGGTCGGATGCGTCACCAAGCTTCTTGCCGCAGCGGGCCTCGAGATCGGCCTCGGCGGCAACGATCTCATCGAGTGCGCCTTCGGGCCACACGTTGCCGGCACCGGAGTACTCGACACAGGTTTGGCAGGTAATGGTAAAGCCACCGGGAACCGGCAGGCCGATGCGGCTCATCTCGGCAAGATTTGCACCCTTGCCGCCAAGCACGAAGTTCATGGACTTGTCGCCCTCAGTGACACAGGTGCCCTGGGCGTCGGTTCCAAAACGGTAAACCCTCTTGCAATCGCTCACGATACTCCCCTTCCATGCGCTGTCGCGCACGACCGTGGTAACGAATCGACCCGCCGGATGCGAGCCGTGAGGGTACTATACGGCGGGTATTGGAAGTGCTTGCGTAGAGGGTGCGAGGTTTGGTAAACGTGGTAAAACTGACGGTAAACGGTAGATAAAGGTGGTTACCTTATGAAGATACCAGTGTAGGAGACTTGCAGGTTAACTGAAAGAACTTTGCTAAATCGCTTTACCATAAGTAGCTAATTTGGGACGGGGCTTTTTAGCTACCCCGTCGGCAATCGGCCAAAAAGCTCGCGGCCTCAGCCGGGGTAGCTAAAAAAGCCCCGTCCCAAATTAGCTACTTTTGTTGGGCTCGGCGAGCGGCACGACGGGCTCGAGCTTCTTGGATTTCCTCCAAATGACCGATGATCTCGGATGCACTCTCCTCAATCGCCTTACCGTCGGTACGCACCACAAAGCAGCCTAGGCGCTTCATGAGGGCACGGGCTTCCTCAAGCTCGCTGCGCACACTCTCGGGCTCGGCATAGGAGCCGGCGACGGCGCGGGCGTAGTCATCGCCCAAGCGGCTGTCGCGAATCTCAGAAATAACGTCAACGGTCGAAATCAGGCCGAACAGGCGCATCGGGTCGACCTCGTAAATCGACTTCGGCGGCTCCATGCCGTGCGCCAGCGGAACGTTTGCGACCTTGTAACCCTGATAGGCCAAATACATCGACAGCGGCGTTTTGGACGTACGCGACACGCCCAGCAACACGATATCGGCCCCCGAAAGGTCATCGCAACCGCGCCCGTCATCGTGCTCAACGAAATACTCCATAGCCTCAATGCGGTGGAAATAGCGGTCATCCGTTTTGTGAATAACGCCCGCAACGCCCTTGGGCGGCACACCGATGAGCGACGAGAGCACGGCAAGGGTCGGACCGATCAGGTCGACAGAGCGAATATGCAGCATACCCAGGTAATCGAGCACGCGGGCGCGAAGCGCCGGATCGACGATAGTGTGGAACACGGCGATATCACGATGGTCCGCATCGACGCGCGGGCCCACAAAGGACTTGACCTGCTCCACCGAGTTCACTTTGGGCAAGCGCAAGAGACGAAAAGCCCCTTCATCAAATTGCCCGGACGCCGCAAGCACCACCTCACAAGCGGTATCACCGAGCGAGTCGGAGATAACGATAACGGTGGGACGAGCAGTGACCAGGCAATCCATGCGGGGCTCCTTTTGCGCTTATGCGCAGGCTGGCTTACTTTTTGCGGGCAAGCTCACCGATGTTGGCGATGCCAGAGAAAACGGCCTCGAAGCGGTTGAGCAGCTTAAGGCGATTATCGCGGAGCTGCTCGTCCTTGTCCATGACCATAACCTCGTCGAAGAAGCGGTCGATGGGGGCACGCAGGGCGGCAAGGGCGGCAAATGCGGCCGGGTAATCCTCGGCAGCAAGGGCGCCATCGACAGCGATCTGAGCAGCCTCGGAGGCATCGGCGAGCGCGAGCTCGGCCTCACCCATCAGACTGCGATCGTACTCCATACCCAGCTCGGGCTTGGAGATGTGCGCGGCGCGGGCATAGGCAGTAGCCAGGTTGTCGAAGGTCTCGGCATCGTTCTTACGAGCCTCGTCGAGCGCGGCGCAGCGGGCGAAGAAGACGGACGGAGCGATGATGTGCACCGCGGAGACGGCGGCGACGGTATCCGCCGGAATCTTCTCGTCGCGGGCCATGCTCACCAGACGGCCGTGGAAGAAGTCACGGACCTGCTGGGCGACCTCGGCGGCGTCGAACTCGATGCCCTGCTCGCTATAGAGCTCAAGGGCAAAGTCGATGAGCGTCGTGGGGTCGATCGGCAGACGATCGCGCAGGATGTTGATAATGCCGATAGCGGCGCGACGCAGCGCGTACGGGTCGGAAGAGCCGGTCGGGGGCTCACCGATGGCAAAGATACCGGCAATGGTATCGAGCTTGTCGGCACAGGCCACGATGCAGCCAGCGGTGCCCTCGGGCAGCTCATCGCCGGCAAAGCGGGGACGATAGTGATCGCGAATGGCGTGGGCGACCTCGTCGTTCTCCCCCATCGCAGTTGCGTAATAGCCACCCATCACGCCCTGCTGGCTCGTAAACTCGACGACGGCGTTGGAAACCAGGTCGGCCTTGCACAGGTGCGCGGCGCGAGCGGCATCGGCAGCGAGGTGGGCGCCCAGATGGGCCTCGCGGGCAATAGCGAGCGCGAGCTGCTCAATGCGCTCGGACTTGGCGAGCACGCTGCCGAGCTTCTCCTGGAAGGCAACCTTGGCCAGACGCTCACGGAACTCGTCGAGGGAGATCTTCAGGTCCTCCTCGTAGAAGAACTTGGCATCGTCCAGACGGGCGCGCACGACGCGCTCGTTGCCGTCGATCACACGATCGGCATTCTCGGGCTTGCTGTTGGAGACGACCACGAACTCACGCGTGAGCTTGCCCTCGCCGTCATAGATCGGGAAGTAGCGCTGGTTGGTGAGCATGGACTCGCAGATGATCTCGTGCGGGACCTTGAGGAACTCCTCGTCGAAGGTACCGACGAGCACCGTCGGCCACTCGCAGAGGTTAATGACCTCCTCGAAGACCTTCTTGGGCGTATCGACATGGCAGCCAGGGCGAGCGGCCTCGACCTCGGCAATACCGGCAAGGATGGCCTCACGACGACGCTCGGCAGAGAGCACGCCGGCGTCCTCGAGCACCTGCTCGTAGACGGCGGGGCTGGCGACCACATGGTCACCGGCGCCCAGCACGCGATGTCCGCGCGTGGTATTGCCGCTCGTCACATCGGCAAACGTCACGGGCACAACGTCCTCGCCCAGAAGGCAGCAGATCCAACGGACCGGACGCACAAACGTAGCGTGCTCGTGGCCCCAGCGCTGGCTGCGGTAGTTGGGCCACTGCAGGCCTGCGATCGTCTTCTCGCACAGGGCCGTCAGAATAGGGGTAGCCGGTGCGGAGGGAATGTTCTTCTCGGCGAACACGTACTCGCGGCCGTCGGTATCCTCACGACGGATCAGGTCCTCGGCAGCCACACCGCACTTGCGGGCGAAGCCCTGAGCGGCCTTGGTGGCGTTGCCGTCGGCATCGAAGGCAATGTTTGCCGCAGGGCCGCGCTTGACCTCGTGGACCTCATCGGTCGCGGTGGCGACGTTGGTCACGAGCGCAGCCAGACGACGCGGGCTCGAAATCACGCGGACCTCGCCATGGGCCAGGCCGGCCTCGTCGAGGCCCTTGGCGATCATATCGCCAAGCTGCTTGACGGCATTGTTCAGCGGTGCGGAGGGCATTTCCTCCGTACCGATCTCAAACAGGAAATCCTTAGCGTCTGCCATGGCTTACGCCACCTCGCCTTCCTGGTCGGCATTCTCGTTAACTCCGGCGACCTCGGCCATATAGGCCTCGCAGCACGCCTTGGCGACGGCGCGGACGCGCAGGATGTAGTTGGCGCGCTCGACTGCGGACAGGGCGCCGCGGGCATCGAGCAGGTTGAAGGCATGGCTGCACTTCATGACGCAGTCGTATGCGGGCAGCGGCAGCTTGCGCTCCAGACAGGAGTGGCACTCGGCCTCGTAGTCGTCAAACTTCTGACGCATCATCTCGACGTTAGCGACCTCAAAATTGTAGGCGCTAAACTCGCGCTCGTTCTCCAGGAACACGTCACCGTAGGTCATGGGCGTGCCGTCGGGCAAATAGCTCCAAACCAGGTCATAGACGGAGTTGACGCCCTGGGCGTACATGGCGATGCGCTCCAGGCCATAGGTGATCTCGACGGGCACGGGGTCGACCTCGATGCCGCCCACCTGCTGGAAGTACGTAAACTGCGTGACCTCCATGCCATTGAGCCAGACCTCCCAGCCAAGGCCCCAGGCGCCGAGCGTCGGGCTCTCCCAGTCGTCCTCGACAAAACGAACGTCATGGTCGTTGGGGTCCAGGCCAATGGCGGCAAGAGACCCCAGGTAAAGCTCCTGGGCGTTGACCGGCGAGGGCTTGATGAGCACCTGGAACTGATAGTAGTGCTGCATGCGGTTGGGGTTCTCGCCGTAGCGGCCGTCGGCGGGACGGCGGCAGGG
This sequence comes from Collinsella sp. LCP19S3_B6, assembly GCF_052121815.1. Taxonomy (NCBI): domain Bacteria; kingdom Bacillati; phylum Actinomycetota; class Coriobacteriia; order Coriobacteriales; family Coriobacteriaceae; genus Collinsella; species Collinsella sp. LCP19S3_B6. The sequence continues at coordinate 45,319 of NZ_JBQKDN010000003.1, read as the reverse complement.
CTGCGCATAGCAGGTGCGCCACTCGGCAGGACCGAGCGAGCGCAGCGTGGTCGCGGTATGGAAGGTACCGGCACCGACCTCGGAGTCATAGGGCTGCATAATGACGCAGCCCTGCTCGCCCCAGTACTGCTGGAGGCGCAGGATGATGTCTTGGAAGGAAAGCGATGAAGCGTTCATGCCTCTAATATCCCCTCGTCGAAACGATTACACGGTTAGGTACTGTACTATAGCGGTTTTTAGTCGATAGCGCCCAGACGGTTGAGCGGCCAGTAACGCACGAGCGCCACGGCGATCAGGTCCGAACGGTCGGCCGGGCCAAAGTAGCGTGAGTCGGCTGAGTTCTCGCGGTTGTCGCCCATCACCCACACGCACCCGTCGGGGACGGTGTAGGGATAGCTCACCTGAGCACCAGGCGCCTGGACCGACAGTGGCCAGCTCATGCCCGTCGTATAGTCCTCGTCGAGCGCTTGGCCGTCAACGACCACCTTGCCGTCCTGCAGGTCGACCGTCTGGCCGGCCGTAGCGATGACCCGCTTGACGAGCACATCGTGCTCAGAGGTGCCATCGGGGTTGTGGAACACCACAATATCGCCCTGTTTGACAGGCTGGCCGAGCTCAAGCGTCACCTTTTGCGCCAGGATCTGGTCGCCAATCTCAATCGTGGACTCCATGGAACCGGTGGGAACCACAAAGGGCTCGACCACAAAGGTGCGAATCAAGAAGGTAGCCACGAGCGCGATTGCGACGATCACGACCCACTCAAACGCGCCCTTTAGCATGGAATGCTGCGACGGAACCATTCTCACTCCTCGCTCTGCGAATACGAAGCGTCCAAAATCTCTTGCGCATACGCACGTTCCTTAGGCGTAAGCCGCGCCGTCTCAATTAAGTCGGGACGCCAGCGACAGGTGCGCTCGATGGCGTTCTTGCGGCGCCAAGCGTCAACCTTGGCGTGGTCACCACTTACAAGCACGGGAGGCACGCCCTCGCCGTTAAACTCGGCGGGGCGGGTGTACTGCGCGTACTCGAGCAGGCCTCCGTCCTCGGCGGTCGAGAATGATTCGTCAACGTTGCTCATCTCGTCACCAAGCGCGCCGGGAATCAGACGCACGACGGCGTCAGCAACAACCATAGCAGGCAGCTCGCCGCCCGTGAGCACATAGTCACCGATCGACAGGCGCTCGTCGGCATAGGCATACGCGCGCTCGTCGACACCCTCGTAGCGGCTGCACACAAACAGCAGGCGCTCGCTTTGGAGCAGGCGCTCGGCTACATACTGCGTAAAAGGCTCACCGCAGGGCGTAAAGAACACCACGGTGGGCTTGGGGCCCTCAGAGCTGATGGCCTCGATTGCCTCGGCAATAGGCTCGACCTTCATGAGCATACCCTGACCGCCGCCGTACGGCTCGTCATCGACGGTACGGTGGCGATCGTGCGTCCAGTCGCGCAGGTTATACGCCTTAAAATCAAAAAGGCCGGCCTTACGGGCACGGCCCAAGATCGATGTGGACATAACGGGCTCAAACATCTCGGGAAAGACCGAAAGGGTCTCGATCAGCATGTTGTCCTCCCTACTTGTCCATATCGATCAAGCCATCCATAACGTGGACGGATATTGCTCCCCGATCGGGAAGATCGAGCACAACTTGCTCGATCACGGGAATCAGCACCTCGCCGTACCGATCACCCTCGACAACCCAAACGTCGTTGGCGGGCGTCGACATAATCTCAACGATCGTTCCGAGCGACCCAAAGCGCTCGTCAACCACCTCGCGACCCATAAGGTCGGTATAGGCAGCGTCAAGCGAATCGAGCTCAAAGTCATCACGGTTCGCCAGAACGAAACAACCCGTGATGCCCTCGGCGGCCGTCAAGTCGTCAATGCCCTCAAACGAAACCAGATCGCCATCGCCCGTATCGGTAACGGATATAACCGTGCAAAAGCGGTCACGCTTGAGCGCCGGTGGCGTCAGGGCGACACGCATACCCGGCTCCAATACAGAAGGAAGCCCCCGCAGCGGCTGCGCGAGGACCTCCCCCTTCCTTCCATGCGGCTTAACCACACGGGCGATGTTTTTGTACTGGGACCTCAAGGTCCTAGCCCAGAACCTCTACCTCGACGGAAGTGTCGAGGCGAGCGGCCAGTGCACGGGCGAGCGTGCGAATGGCCTTGATGGTACGGCCACGACGGCCGATGACCTTAGCGACGTCATCCTCGGCGACCGAAACCTCAATAGTTGAGGCATCGTCGCCATCGATAACTTCCAGGCTCACGGAATCCGGGTCGTCGACGATCTGAACAACGAGATATTCGACGAGATCGGCGATGCGATCTGAGAGCATTGCCTCACCCTCGAGCTGTGCAGCGTCAACCTCAGGCACGATTTACTCCTCGGCGCCCTCAGCGGCCTCAGCGGCAGCCTTAGCGGCCTCGGCCTCTTTGGCGAGCTGCTTCTTGGACTTCTTGACGACGGTCTCGGTCTTCTCGCCCTCGTTGGCGGCCTTGACCAGGGCAGCAACAGCGTCGGTGAGCTGAGCGCCCTTGGACTGCCAGTCAGCAATCTTCTCGAGATCGAGGTTGATGGTCTTGGGGGCGGTCATCGGATTGTAGCGGCCAACCTCCTCGATGATACGACCGTCACGCGGGGCGCGGGAATCGGCGACGACGACACGGTAGTACGGACGCTTCTTAGCGCCGTGACGAGCAAGGCGAATCTTGACTGCCAAAGGAAACTCCTCCAACCAAGCAGCTTTAGGCTGCAACTACAAACAAACAGTTGAACATAATACGCCATCGACGCGGGCAGGTGAAGTCCGTGAGACCAACTTCTTCGGTGTAGTCGAAGGCAAATCCATATCTTAGACAAGAATTCGCGATTTGCAAGCACATCCACGCACCCCACATGAGCTGCGCGGTATACTCATGCCATGAAAAGATGCGAACATACATACGGTTATGAGGATACTGCGGGCGTCACGCCGCCGCCCTGGACGGGTCCGGCGGTGGGTCTGATGGATCTCGATGCGTTTTTTGCGAGTGTGGAGATGCTCGATCATCCCGAGTGGCGCGGCAAGCCGCTTATCGTGGGCGGAGACGCCGAATCTCGCGGCGTCGTCTCCACCTGCTCATACGAGGCACGTCGCTTTGGCGTGCACTCCGCCATGCCCTCGGCCGAGGCGCGCCGCCTCTGTCCGCAGGCCATTTGGACACACGGGCATTTCGATCGCTACCACGAGGTCAGCGCACAGGTCATGAATATTCTTGCCGACGAGACACCACGCGTTGAGCGCGTGTCCATCGACGAGGCCTTTATCGACATCACGCCGGGCCGCTTTGCGCCCGAGGACCCACTGCTCGTCGTACGACGCATCAGCGATCGCGTGGCGGCACTGGGGGTGACCTGCTCCATCGGCGTCGGTTGCAACAAAACGGTGGCCAAGATTGCAAGCGAGCGAGACAAGCCGTTTGGGCTTACGGTCGTACGCCCGGGAACTGAGCAGCGTTTTCTGGCACCGTTACCTGTTTCTGCCATGAGCGGTATCGGGCGCTCGGCCGAGGAGCGGCTGCGCCGCATGCGGATTTACACGCTGGGCGAGCTGTCGCGCGCACCGGAATCCACACTGTCTGCGATTTTTGGCGTTAACGGCGAGCGCATGCGCCAGCGTGCGTTGGGGCTCGAGGTTTCCGAAGTCACGAGCCTCGATGAAGAGCGTGAGGTCAAGTCGGTGAGCAATGAGCGCACCTTTGCGAAAGATTTGACCGAGCGCGGGGACATCGAAGCGGCGATTGCACTATTGGGCGAATCCGTCGGACGTCGCCTGCGCCGCCAGGGGCTTACCGGCACCACGGTGACGCTCAAACTTAAGTACTCGTACGGCAGCGGTCGCTCGGCACAGCGACGACTCCCCCATCCCACCGACGACGAGAACATCTTTGTGGCGGTAGCGATCGAGTTGCTCGACAACATCTGGCAGGAAGGAATGCATGTACGCCTTGCCGGCATAGGCATGAGTGACTTCAATCATCAAGGCGGCATACAGACCGACCTGTTTTGCGAAGTCGACGACCGCGGAGCCCAATCCAGCGACCGCCGTGACCTCTCCGTCGCCATCGACGCAGTCCGAGACAAGTTCGGCGACACCGCCCTATCCTTCGGCCGCCAATCACGCTTCTCCTCCCACTAAGTAGTCAATTTGGGACGGGGCTTTTTTAGCTACTTTAGATTGTCAGGGTAGTACGGGGTAGCTAATTGAACTGCCTCCCATTTCTTGGACACGAGAAATGGGAGGCTTTTTATGCGAGTCGACTTGAGGGTGAAGCACGACATCGAGGCCAGGAAGGCGGCGATCGGGCTCTTCGAGCGAGGCCACGGTTCCGAGTCGGCGGCGAAGGCGCTGTCGGTCCCGCGCGACACCGTGAGACAATGGCTCTACGTATACCGGTCGTTCGGAAGCGAGGTGCTGCTATCCATGGACGGCAAGCAGACCAGGTACACATACGAGCAGAAGGTCGCCGCCGCCTCCGCCGTCGTCGACGGCGGCATGAGCAAGCGGGACGCCATGGAGGCGTTCGGGGTCATGTCCTTGGCGCCGCTCAAGAGATGGTGCGCGCTCTACCGCGAGGGCGGCGCCGAGGCGCTCAGGCCCAGGCCCAAGGGCCGGCCAAGCGGTTCCAAGGCGAGGCCGCGCACGCGCGAGCAGGAGCTCGAAGAGCGCTGCCGAAGGCTCGAGACCGAGGTGGCCTACCTAAAAAAATTGCGTGCCCTGGTCGAGAGGGACGGACTCTGACCAGGGCGAAGGTCGAGGCCGTGAGCGCCCTGCGCGAAGAGGGGTACGGGCTGGGGTGCCTGCTGGAGTGCGCCGGCCTGGCGAGGTCGAGCTACTACTACGCGCTGTCGCACCCGAAGGCTCCCACCAGGCCCGAGCTCTGGGAGGCCGCCGCCGAGATATTCTCGCGCACGGCCAACGGGTGCGGCCACAGGCAGATCGCCATGTGCCTGCGCGCCGAGCAGGGCGTGCGCATAGCCAACAAGACCGTGCTCAAGATGATGCGGGAGATGGGGGTCCGCTGCGGGATCCGCCGCGAGACCGACTACCACAGGTACAACTCGTACAGGGGCAAGGTCGGAAAGACCTTCGAGAACGTCATCGGGCGCGACTTCGCCGCCGACGGGCCGTGGGAAAAGATGGGCACCGACGTCACCGAGTTCAAACAGCCCTGGGGCAAGGCCTACTTCGCGCCGGTCTACGACTTCGGCAGCAAGGAGATCGTCGCCTGGTCCACGTCGCTGCACCCCAACATGGCTCAGCAGCACGAGCTGCTCGACCAGCTCGTGTCCAAGAAGCCCAAGGGCTCCAGGCCGATCCTGCACTCGGACATGGGCTGGCAGTACCAGCAGGCCGGTTGGTGCAGACGGTTGGAGGAGGCCGGCGTGGTGCAGAGCATGTCCCGGAAGGGCAACTGCATCGACAACGGCGCGACGGAGCAGGTGTTCGGCCACATCAAGGACGAGTTCTTCCGCGGAAGGACGTGGCCGGACTTCGAGTCCTTCAAGGCGGACCTCGACGACTTCGTGGTCCATTGGAACACGAGGAGGCGCCAGGTTAAACTGAAGGGACTGACCCCGGAGGAGTTCCGGAGACAGTCCCTTGCGGCGTAGTTCTTATTTAAGCCGTCCAGGTTTTGGGGTGCAGTTCAAATTTGGGACGGGGCTTTTTTAGCTACCCTTCAGCTGGCAGCGAATCACCCGGGGCCGGAATAAAACTCAACCGATTTGTAGGGTTAGCTAAAATAGCCCCGTCCCAAATTAGCTACCCAACCCATACCTGACGCGGTCGCAACACAGACCTCGTCCAAAATGAGCTATTTTTTGATTTTGACCTTTTGTATGGTGCAGTGTCCAATGCCCGTAAGGCGGACGATCTGTTTAATCGAAAAGCCCTCGCTCTTCAAAGTACGAATGCAGGCATCGCGCGCCCCCTTTGGCAAAGCCTTAAGGTGATGAGGCTCGTACGGCTTAAGAAGCGCCTGCGCAAACTCCAGCGCATCTGTGTCGCTCACATGAGCGCCGTCACGGAAGCAATAGCGATTGGGCTCACCCGAGGTGCTGAAGGCAAAAAATCTCTGAGAGTCACCGAGCAGCCCGAGAACGCAATCCGTTTTGCAGATACCCGGATATCCCATATACTCGCGAAAGCTGCTCCATCGATACAGCGAAGCGGTCCCAATCCTCGCCTTCGCGGGATTGTCGTGAATGTATCTCACGCAGTTGAGCAGCTGATCATCATCGAGGATCGGCACACTCTTAAATCGATCCTGGAAAACAGGCCCCTTCCTGCCTGTCTTTGAGTTGAAATACATGGCATACGCCGTCGTAATCGAATGCATGCAATCGCTCAGATGAACATGCTCGTCGTCAAGCAGAAGATGAATATGGTTATCCATAAGGCACCACGCGATGACATCCACTTTAAACTTCTGGCATTTCGAAGCAATCAGCCGAATCAGATAGAGCCGATCTTCGTCATCCTCAAATATGAGTTGGTAGGCACATCCCTTTTGGACGACATGGTAAAAACCATATACAGAGATTTCTCGCGCAGTCCGAGTCATACGCATCCCCTCCTCTACAGATGACAATTACGTTACCCGAGCCAGAGTAGAAAAAACGTACTGGGAGCTATAAATCGCGATGTTCGGCGAACGGTAGGTAGTAGCTAAAAAAGCCCCGTCCCAAATGAGCTACTAGAGGAGGTCCAGGGAGAGCTGGGGAGCGTCGCCCCAGAGCTTTTCGAGGCGGTAGAACTCACGTGCCTCGGGAGTGAAGACGTGGACGACAACCGAACCGTAGTCCATGAGCATCCAGGTCTTCTGCTCGCGGCCCTCAATGGAAAACGGGTGCTCGCCGCAAGCCTCGGCGACTTTCTCCTCAATCTCGTCGACGATGGAATCAACCTGGCGGTTGTTGGTGCCGGTAGCAAGGACAAAGTAGTCGCACACATCGGAAAGCTCAGTCAGGTCGAGCACCTGAACGTCCTCGCCTTTCTTGTCGTAGGCGGCCTGCGCGGCAGCGCGGGCGACATCCTCGGCGGCGACACCGCTGGCGGAGAGCGTCGCGGCGGTGCGGTCGGACGTGGCCACGAAACTCTTGTGCTCCGCACCTTCAAGAATCTGCTCGTCGGTCATGGTCTCATCGGCCATGGAATACCTCTTTCTAGACGCACCCGAGCTAGCGCAGCTGGGCGTAATGGTTGTAAATCGTAATAGCCGTGGGATAAAGATAGCGCCCGGACTGGATCACATAGACCAGACCCTGCGCAAAACAGGAGAAGAACAACTCGTCGAGCGAGGACTTCCCCACCATCTTGCGCAGCGCATGGGCATAATCGCCGTGGCGGTTGGGTTCGATGGCATCGGCCACAAAGACCACCATATCGAGCGGCGTCATGTCGCAAGCGCCCACGGTGTGACGGTCGACAGCCTGAAAGACCGCCGGCGACAGCTCGGGAAAAAGCTGCGGAAGCTCATAGGCGGCAACCGGGCCATGCAAAAGCGGCGTCGCGGCAGACGGAGAGCCGGCAATCTTAATGCCGTAATGCAGAGCGCGCGTGACCAGCTCGTCGTCGGAGAGCACTTTGTCCCAGTCATGGATCAGGCCGGCGGCAGCGGCATCAAAGCGGTCGACACCGTATACCTCGGCTAGGTGCAGCGCCGTCTCGGCAACCCCGAGCGAATGCACGTAGCGCTTACGCTTATCCTTCATGCGCACATCGAGCAACTCGTGGATACGCGTCAAGAGCGCGCGCTCGTCGCCCTCAAACTGATCTTCTACCGACAACGTTTCCCCCCGTCAATCAAAATCGTCTTGCCCAAGATCGGCATACAGGCCGCGTTTACGGATATAGCCGAGCACGGACTCGCTCGTAAGATAGCGCACGCTCATGCCGCGGGCAACCCGCTTGCGAATGTTGGTCGAGCTAATCGCCAGCGCCGGAATCTGAATATAGCGCACATCGAATGGCAGCCCCGATTCCTTAATCCTCGACCGGGCCGTATCGATGTCAAAGCCGGGACGCGTCGCAGCGATAAAGGTTGCCAGTTCGGCAATCTCGTGAGCATTGTGCCAGGTCACAATATCGATAATCGCATCGGCACCCGTAATAAAGTAAAGCTTCACCTGTGGCGGGTAAAACTCGCGAAGGGCACGCAGCGTATCGGCTGTATAGGTGACACCGGCACGATCGATCTCGAAGCGGCTTGCCAAAAAGGCCGGGTTCGCGGCAGTCGCGAGGACCGTCATGGCATAACGGTCCTCAGCAGGCGTCACCGGTTTGTCGAGCTTAAAGGCAGGAGAGCCGGCCGGCATAAAAAGCACAGCGTCCAAGTCGAGCGACTCGCGAGCCTGCTCGGCGGTAACCAAGTGCCCGTAATGAATCGGGTCAAAGGTGCCGCCCATAATGCCAAGCCGAAACTCGTGCCCATCCTTGATGGGCAGCTCAGGCAATCCGATTCCACCGCGCAGCGACATGGCTTACTCGCCCTCCGGGGTCTCAACAACGTCGACTTCGGTAGCGCCTTCGGAGCCCTCGGCGACATGAGCCGCGTCCGCATCCTCGGCCGCTACGTCAATAACCTCAACGCCAGCATCCTCGAACTCGTCCTCGAACTCCGAGAAGTCCTCGGCGCCCTCAAAGTCAAAGGCGCGCTGGCAAATGCGAACCTCATCGCCCGCACGGCAGCCGGCCTTCTCGAGCGCGTCGTCAACGCCCATGCGGGCAAACTTATGCTGCAGGTAGATGACAGCTTCCTCGTTTTCCCAGTCGGTTTGGATAACCATGCGCTCGATCGCGCGACCAACCACGCGAAAAGCACCGGGCTCTTCCTCAACAATGCGGAAGCGCTTCTCGCGCTGCAGACGGCGACGCTCCCACTCCTCGTCGCGCAGATCGACCGGCTCATCGGAAACCGCAAGCTCCGCGCGGAGCTTAGCCACCTGCTCGCCCACGGCAAGCATCAGGGTGTTGAGGCCGGCACCCGTCACGGCGGAAACGGCAAAGAACATATGGCCGTCGTCGAGCGCCGCGCGCTTAAGGTCGGCAATCTTGTCAGCCGTGCCCGGAGCATCGCACTTGTTGGCGACGACGATCTGCGGGCGCTCCGAGAGCTCGGCACCATACTGCTCGAGCTCACGGTTAATGATGCGATAGTCCTCGACCGGATCGCGATCCTCAAAACCGCCCGTCATATCGACAACATGCATGATCAAAGCAGTGCGCTCAATATGGCGCAGGAACTGGTGACCCAGGCCCTTGCCTTCACTCGCACCCTCGATGAGACCGGGGACGTCGGCAACGACGTAAGAATATTCGCCGGCACGCACCATGCCCAGATTGGGCACGAGCGTGGTAAACGGGTAGTCGGCAATCTTGGGACGGGCGGCACTCATACGCGCGATGAGCGAGGACTTGCCCACCGAGGGAAAGCCCACGAGCGCGGCATCGGCCATAAGCTTCATCTCGAGCTCGATCCAGTGCTCCTCGGCAGGCTCACCCAGCTGGGCAAACGCGGGCGCGCGGCGCACCGACGTCACAAAGTGGGTGTTACCCAGACCGCCGGCCCCACCGGGCGCCACGACAACGCGCTCGCCATCGTGCACCAGGTCGGCAATCTCGAACATCGGGGTCTGCGTCTCGGGATCGAGCTCGCGGACTACGGTGCCCATGGGAACTTTCAAAATCAGGTCCTCGCCACTCTTGCCATTGCGACGGGCACCCTGGCCGTGCGTGCCGCGCTCGGCACGGAAGTGATGCTTAAAGCGGTAATCGATCAGCGAAGACAGCTGAGCATCGGCCTGGATGACGACATTGCCGCCACGACCGCCGTCGCCGCCATCAGGGCCGCCCTTGGGAACAAATGCCTCGCGCCTAAACGACATGCATCCGGCTCCGCCGTCGCCGCCGCAAACGTTAATGCGGCTGATATCGGTGAACTGTGACAACAGAATCGCCTCCTACAAAAAAGAGGGAGACCCTTGAATCCTAAAACTCAAGTGCCTCCCACATATGTGCTCTATGAAGGGTGAATTACGCGTTCGCGAGCGGGCGTACGCTGACCCTGTGCTTGATACCCTTGTGGAACTCAACGGTACCGTCGACCAGCGCGAACAGCGTGTCGTCCTTGCCACGGCCAACGTTCGCACCCGGGTGGATGTGCGTGCCATGCTGACGGACGAGAATCGTGCCCGTGGTTACCGTCTGGCCGGCGAAGCGCTTCGTGCCAAGGCGCTGACCGCGGGAGTCACGGCCATTACGGGAGGAACCGAGTCCTTTTTTGTGTGCCATTGTGTATACCTACTCTTTCGTTACGAGTGTAATCTACTCGGCGACGGGAGCCTCGGCAACAGCCTCAGCCTCTGCCTTGACAGCCTTCTTGGCGCGGGAGGTAGCCTGAACCTTCACGATCTTCAGCTTGGTGAGCTGCTGACGGTGACCCTTCAGACGACGATAGCGCTTACGCTTGTGGAACTTGAAGACCAGCTGCTTCTCGCCCTTGAACTGCTCAACGATCTGAGCGGTAACCTTGGCCTTGGCCAGCTTGTCGGGATCGGTGACGATCTTCTTACCATCGTTGAGGAAGATGACCGGCAGGGTGACCTTGTCGCCCTCATTGCCCTCGATCTTCTCGACGGTGATGACATCGTCGGTGGCGACCTTGTACTGCTTGCCGCCCGTGTTAACGATTGCGTACATGTTTACTTGCCCTTCATGCATCAGTTAGTGCAACAGCCGAATATAGTAGCAGGCGATAATACCCCCGTCAACGAGTATGTGGAGCAAATCCACAAGTTCGCACAGGTATGGGGCTGACGAGTCGGCCCTCGTCGTCTTCGCATGCTTGATTCTGACGCTCGACATCGTAGGAGCAGATGGTCACGAGGTCTTGCATACCGGTGGAAACAATAGGTGCATCGACGCCCGGGGTCAAGCCCTGCAACAAAACATCAGCAGCAGAAAGCAAAATTTCCGGACGCATGGAGCCCTCGTTGTCGGCATGGGTGTCGAGTATGAGCACCAGATGGTCCGAGCGCTCCCCCGCCTTAAGCTCGTAGCCCACGAGCGTATGGTCCAAGTCCAGGCGCTTGCTCTTTTTGCCGCGCGCATAATCGATGCCGTGGGCCGCACGCAACGTGTCGATTGCGCGACGCACCTCGTCGATAGCGACCGGCGCCTCAGGGTCCAGGTGCAGGTCGATGCGGTACGACAGGCGCGTGAGCTGGGCCGTGAGCGCCGGCGTGCGCACGTCGATGTATGCGGCCTCGATGGGGGCCAGATCGGCCGGAGATGCCGCGGCCAGGCGCCCAAAGGCCTCGTCGAGCGCGACGAACTCAGTCATAAACAGGTCATACCACTCGCAGGTCGACGACGTGCCCACGGGCAGCGCCGAAGAAAAACCCACGCGCATGTGCGGAGAGAAGCCCTGCGTGACAGCATAAGGCAGGCCCGCGCGACGCACGATGCGTTCAATGGTATGAATCAGTTCCAGGTGGCCCAGGTACTTGAGACGATCGCGCTTGCCGTAGCGAACGCGAAGCCTAAAGAGCGTGGGGTTGTCGGTCAAGCGCTCACTCATGCGCGATCACCCACCAATACGTTCTTGGCGTGGAGCGTAGGGCAGATTCCGCAGCCGGTGCACGACGTGCGGGTGCAGTCGGGCGTCGTGACACCCTCCAGCGAGCGACGGTACTCGCGCTCGAGGAAGCCACGCGAGCAGCCGGGGCTCACGTGCTCCCAGGGCAGGTGCCAGTCCAGCTCGTAGGGCAGGTGCACGAGCTCGTTGAGGTCGATGCCGTTTTTGGCCGCGGCCTCCTTCCAGTTATCGAGCGAGAAATGCTCCACCCAGGCGTCAAAACGCGAACCGGCACGCCAGGCATCGATGATGACCGGCGTCATGTCGCGGCCTGCACGAGACAGCGCCGCCTCGATAAGCGAGGTCTCGGCATCGTGGTAGTGCACGCGGACCGCACGGTTGCGAACGCTCGTAATGAGGAGCTTCTGACGGCGTTTGACGTCGTCGTAATCGAGCTGCGGGCACCATTGGAAAGGCGTGGCGGCCTTGGGAATAAACACCGACACCGAGATGGACACCGAGATGGAGCCGCGGCGCGCCTTGGGTACCACGGAGCGGCCGAGCTCCAGCACGTGGTCGGCCAGGTTGGCGATGGCCACGATATCCTCATCGCGCTCACCGGGAAGACCCATCATAAAGTAGAGCTTCATGCGGTTCCAGCCGGCCTCGAAGGCCGCCTTGGCCGCGCGGTCCACGTCCTCCTCGGTCACGTTCTTGTTGATGATGTCGCGCATGCGCTGGCTACCGGCCTCGGGGGCAAACGTCAGGCCGCCCTTCTTTTCTCCGGCGACCGACTCGGCCATATCCACGCCAAACGAATCCAGGCGCTGCGAGGGAATGGACACGCGAATGCCCGTATCTTCCAGGCGGCGGTTAAGGCGACCGAGCACATCGCGGATGCAGGAGTGGTCGGTGGTCGAAAGCGAGGTAAGCGACACCTCGTCATAGCCGGTCTTTTCCAGGCCCTGGATCACCGAGGACACAATCTGGTCTGCCGAACGCTCGCGCACCGGGCGATACGTCATGCCGGCCTGGCAAAAACGGCAACCGCGAGCGCAGCCGCGCAGAATCTCGATAGACAGGCGATCGTGAACGAGCTGCGCATAGGGCACGCACGACTGCGACAATGGATTGGTAGCGCCAAAGTCCTCGACGACGCGCTTGTAGACCACCGGCGGGACGTCTTTGCCCTCACGCGGCACGGTATAGCCGTGCGGTGAGCAGGGTTCGTCATAGCGCACCTCGTACAGCGAGGGCACATAGGTACCAGAGACGGTCGCGAGCCGCTCGACAATCTGGGCGCGCGGGACGCCCTCGTCACGCAGGCGGCGATGCAACTGGCAGATCTCGAGCAGCGACTCCTCACCCTCGCCAATCAGGATGGCATCGAAGAAGGCCGCATACGGCTCGGGGTTATAAACCGAAGGTCCGCCGGCGACGACGATGGGATCGTCCTCGGTGCGGTCAGCAGCCAGCAGCGGAATGCCGGCGAGGTCGAGCGCCTCGAGAAAGTTTGTCACGGCCATCTCGTGCGGCACATGCATACCGACGATATCAAACGAGGCCACGGGCGCTGCGCCCTCGAGCGACAGCAGCGGGATACCGGCCTCGCGCATGGCATCGCCCATATCGGGCCACGGCACATAACCGCGCTCACAGGAGATGCCCTCGGCCTGGTTAAGGATGTTGTACAGGATGGCGATACCCTGGTTGGGCAGGCCGACCTCGTACACGTCCGGGTAAATCATGCAGCAACGATAGTCGGCATCGGCCTTGGAGAGCGTACCCCACTCGTGGTCGATATAGCGACTCGGCTTTTCGACCTTCGCGAGCAGCGGCTCGATCAAATGAAAACAGTCTTGGTATGGAACGCGCAAAAGAAACCCCTAAGCAGCGAGATCGGATGCATCCTCAAAAGGATTCATGGGACGGGTAGCGCCGGCAACCGTGGTCACCAGGTCGCGGACGCGCGAGAACGTGGCGGCAACCACCTCGTTGGCACGGCTGTAGTCGATATCGCGCTCGTAGAGAGACACGAGCGCACGACCCATGACATAGGTGCCCGCGGCGGCGGAGAGTGCCTTGACGGCAAACCCAATATGCGGCGTCTGCTTTACCAGGGCGCGAGTGACGGCGCGCATTACCAAGCCGCCGGCAAGCACGCCCGCGACCTCATAGCCGCGCTCGGGCTTAATGCCGCGCCCAAAGATAGCCGCAAGCTCAAAGAGCATGCCAACCTGCGCCAGCGCCATAACGGGATAATCGGCCCCCGGCAAAAACACCAGCGCGCCCGTCGCCATATTGGTAAGCGCGCACGAGGTGATGATGCGGTTGGCGGCGGCGATGCGCATAAAGGCAAAGTTCGCCGCAAAGGCCGTCTCCTTTTCCGTACGGTCCAGGATCCAGCGGGCGAGTGTCTCGAGCAGATACGTCTTATCGGTGGCCGCTACCACGCCGAGCATGGGCGTGGACTCCTGGATAAAAGGCACCTCGACAGCGGACTCGGCCAGCACGCACACGGGCGCGCCGGCAATGACGAGCTCCTGTACAGCACTCTCAAGGCGATCAGATCCGCACGAAAGCACCAGCACCACGTCGGTATCGGTCTTGGGGACGATACGCTCCTCCCCCAGACGCTCAACGCGGACAATACCCGAGGTCGTCTGCGGCACAAAGGCATCGCGCACCGTCTCGACCAAAAAACGCGAGGCAGTCGAATCCAAGTAGACCGAAACGCGCACCGGCGTATCGGAATCCCTCTTGGTGGTCGCGCCCATTTTAAAAGCGCGAGTCAGCTTTTCCACGGGAATCTTCATGGCAAACCCCTCCAGCGGTTACGCGGCGCCCGAACGATGCCGCCATATGGATTGTACGATACCCACCGTCAACAACTGAATCATCATCGACGACGAACCAAAGCTAATGAACGGCAGCGGAATACCGGTAATCGGCATCATGCCAATGCACATGCCGATGTTCTCGAACGTCTGAAATGCCCACATGCCGACAATACCCACGCATGACAAGCGTAGAAACAGAGACTCGCACTTAAAGGCGACGCGGATCGTCGAGAAGATGAGCAGTACGTACAGGCACAGCAACAAAAAGGAACCGCAGAAGCCAAACGTCTCTGACAAAAAGGCGAAGACGAAGTCGGTATGGAACTCGGGCAGAAAGCCGCCGGCCGACTGCGTCGCATGCCCCAGGCCCTTACCAAAGAAACCGCCCGAGCCGACCGCGATCAACGACTGCTGCAGGTTGTACGCATCGTCCGAATCGGCGTTGTCGGGGTCGATAAAGACCGTCAGACGATTCATCTGGTACTGCTTAATGAGCACATCGTGGCCGAGCAGCGAATCGAAGACCGAATCGAGCGCCAGGACGAGCGCCACCAAACCCACGAGCAGAGCCAAAGTCGACAGCACCCATTCGCGGCGCGCACCGCTCATGCAGATGACGATGGCGCCCGACACCAGCACGACCAGACCCGAGCCCAAATCGCCCATGGCGACGACGGCCAAAAACGGAACGGACAGCATGCCGCAGAGCTTAATGTAGTCGCGAGCGGTATCGATGCGCCCGTTGTACTGCGAGCCAAGCGTGGCCATAAAGAAGATGGTGATGAGCTTGGCAAGCTCAACGGGCTGGAATGTTAAACCGATACCGGGAATCTTGATCCAACCCGTCATTCCCAAGCCGCCCGTGTAGGACAGGCCCGGAATCTTAGGCGAGAAGATCACGATGAGATCGATGACGAGCAGGGCCGTCGAAAAGTTGGAAATGCCGCGCAGGTCGGTGCGCCAGACGAGCACCGCCAGCACCGCGCCAATACCGATACCCAGCAGGTGACGCGAGAACGAGGCGTCGGCTTTAAACTGCGAGGCGGACCAGATAATAATGGCGCCATAGGTGACGAGCGCCACAGTCGCCAACAGCACGCCGACGTGCACCTTTTGGCGAAACGTTCCGCGCGATGCGGAAATCTGCTTGTTGACGCGGTCCAGGCTGCTGCGAGAGCCGGTTTTGGTTGAGCGGAACAGGTCCGCCGGCGAAAAGTCCATCGCAACCTCCTATCGAACCGAGGAATCGCCCGTGGCCGTCGACGTGTCGGGCTCGTCATAAATCGCACCGAGGACATCGCGCACAACGTGCAGCGCGGTATCGGAGCCGCCACCGCCCTGTTCCAAGACAGTGGCGATCACGTACTTGGGGTCATCGGCCGGCGCGTAGGCGCAAAACCACGCGTAATCGTCCTCGCCGCTCTTCTCGCCCGTGCCGGACTTGCCGTAGACCGTAGGGGTCAGGGAGTTAAAGTGCGCGGCGGTCGAAGACGACGCCGAGTAAATCACATCGTGCATGCCGTTGCGGACCAGCGCAAGATCGGCATCGTTGTTAATTTGGGCCTCAAGGCGCTTCTTTTTGCCCTTGCCGTTGTACTTGTAGGCATCGCCGTCGCCATCACGCGAGACAGCAGACAAGAACACATGCGGCACATACTGTTTGCCGCCGTTGGCAATACCCATGTAGGCGCAGGCCATCTGCAGCGGTGTCACCAGAATGTCGCCCTGGCCGATGGCGATGTTGGTCATATCGCCGGCATTCCACTTACGGTCCTCGGCCGAGGCGTCGGTAAAGTATGACTCTTTCCACTCGGCATCGGGAATGCGGCCCGCGCCCTCACTCGGCAGGTCGATGCCGCAGGTCTTGCCCAGGCCCCAACGACGAAAGACCTCTTGCAGGCCTTCGGGATGCTGGTCGTTGTAGAAAAAGGCCTTGCCCATATCGTAGAACACGGGGTCGCAGGAGTTGGCGATACCGGACTGCAGCGTCATCGTGCCGTGGCCGGAGTGCAGCCAGCAGTACTTTCCCCAAGATTTGCCCAAGCCGGTCCAATATCCCGTGCAGTTGGTCGTTTGACTCGAAGTGTACGTGCCAAATTCGAGGCCAGCCAACGCCGAGAGGGGTTTGATGGTCGAGGCGGACATGTACTGGCCGCTAATGGCGCGGTTGAGCAGCGGATGCGAGCCCTCGTCATCGTTAAGCTCGGTCCACACGTCATTGGAAACGCCGCCGATAAAGACAGAAGGATCAAACTTGGGTTCGCTTGCCATGCCCAAGATCTCGCCGTTGTTGGGGTCAAGGCACACCACGGCACCGTTGCCGGCATTGCTATGGCCCGTAGTCTTGGCAAGCTCAATGGCATTCGCCAGAGCCGTCTCGCAGGCCTGTTGAATCTTAAGATCGAGCGTAAGCTTAATGTCAGAACCGGCCTTGGCGGGAACGGCGCCGGCTTGACCGGTAACGTTACCCGAGGCGTCAACTTTCACGGTCTGCTCACCGCGAATGCCCTGCAGCAGATTTTCGTAGTAAATCTCTACGCCCGCCTGACCCACAATATCGCCCGATTGATACGAGATCTGGCCAGCCGCGCTTTCGTTGCCGTCCGACGACTTCTTGTTCTGCGCCTCGAGCTGCTCGGAGGTAATGGTGCCGGTATAGCCCAAAATATGGCAGGCGGTCTCGCCATACGGGTACTGACGCTCGGTGCGCTCGGCGATCTTCACGCCGGGAAACTCACCGGCGTGCTCCTGAATGTAGGCGACGGTAGAGCGGCGCACGTCAGTCGCGATCGTATGCAGGCTCTGCGCGCCCTCGGAATTGTCCTGGATGTTACGCAGCACCGCGACATACGGCATGCCGAGCACGTTGGCAAGATGACGCACCAGCACCTTGTCGTCGGCAAGATCGCGATAGGCGACGACGGCGAGCGAGGGGCGGTTTTGCACCAGTGCGACGCCGTTGCGGTCCAAGATGCGGCCACGGACGGCCGGCGTGGTAACGGTACGGGTCTGATTGCTCTTGGCCTGCTTGTCATAGTAGTCCGACGAGACCATCTGCATGCCCCACAGCTTAACGGCAAGCGCGGCAAACATGGCACCCACGCCCGTGGTGAGGATGGAAAAACGGCCCTTGAAGGCCGTGGCGGCCGTATTGCCCTCGCCCTCGGTGGCGCGCGGGGCCGTTCCGTGCTGTGTGTCGTAGGTAAAGCGGGAGTCGCCGCGGCGCATGATGACCAGCGCGACCACAATGGCCACGACCAGCGCGATACCGGCGACAACAACCGTCAACTGGGAAGACATCTTGAGGCCTCCCCTATTTGAGCTTACGGGTCTTGGGCTTAAAGCGCATGCCCGTCTGACGCCCACCGCGCGCGGAGAACCCATAGCCAGACTGCGGAGCGGCGCCGGACATCAAAAACGGAATGGCAATCAAGCCCGTCAGGATCGAGGACGGCAGAGCGTGCCCAAAGATGGCCACCACAAAGCTCGTCTCCAGACCCATAAACAGCAAGATGATGCTGTAGACCACGTTAATGGCAAGCGCAAAGGCGCCCACGGTAATGCCGCGCGCGCCCGGCGAGCCGCCCGTCTGACCAGCCGCGCTGTGCACCAAAGCAAAACTGCCCACGGTCAGCAGCAGCGACATAACGCCCACCGGCACGGCGGCGGAAAGGTCGTAAAACAGACCGCTGCAAAAGCCGCACACGACGGCACGCGTAGGGTCGCCCGAAAACACGGCCAGGCACACCAAAATAATCATAAAGTTGACGCGGCCGCCCGCGATGGAGATTTGCGGTGCCAGTCCCGCCTGCAGCAGCACGCAGACGATAGCGGCGATTGCAAAGGCGCGGGAGCCAGTCCCCTGCTCGTGTAGATCCATGGACATGCCTCCCTATTCGCTCGATCCAGAATCGGACGCTTCGGCCGTGTCGGAATCATCATCCGATTTCTCGTCCTTAGACTGAGTCGCGGCATCGCGCGACGTGCCCTGCGGGGCACTATTGGCCGAGCTCACGTCATCGTCCGAAGCCGACTGCTCGTCGGTGAGCGAGGTGATGACGAGCACTTCCTCGTTATTTTCGGCCGTGGTCTGCGCACGTACCACAATGGTGTAGTACACGTCGTTTGCGGATTTTTCCACCGAAGACACGGTGCCGAGCGGCAGTCCCTTGGGGAACACGCCACCGATGCCCGAGGTCACGATGATATCGCCAACCTTAACATCGGAGTCGACGCTCACGTACTCAAGACGCAGCGTGCCATCGGGCTGGCCCTGTAGCATGCCTTGTGCGCGCGTGTCCTGCACCATAGCGGACACACCAGAGTTCTCGTCGCCAATCAGGCGCACGGTCGATGTCTTGGCCGAAACCTCGATAATCTGGCCGATGACGCCGGCCGAGCTCGTCACGGGCATGTTGATGGTAAGCCCGTCGGCAGAACCCTTATCGATGGTGACGGTCGACGTCCAGGCGTCACCCGAGGCTCCGACAATACGAGCCGCAGTGGACTTGAGGTTATAGGTCGACTGCAGGCCCACAAGACCCTCAAGGCGCTCAGCGGTCTTTTGGGCCTCGGAAAGCTCCGCGACCTTGGAAGTGAGAACCTCGTTTTGCTTTTTAAGGTCGTCGAGCGACTCCTGCGAAGCGGTGAGGTTGGAGAAAACGTTGCCGATGGCATTGAATGGCGCCGCCACCGCCGAGCCAACAAAACGCACCGGAGAGGTGATTGTCGTGACGCCCGAACGCACGGCATGTATCGGCCCGGCCTCGCCCTCTCGAATGTAAAACGTGAGCAGCAACACAGAAATCAGGCTGAAAACAATCAACGGGCGCATACCCGTTGATTGTCGTTTGGTATTCAGATTTGAAGAGAAACCCGAAGATCGTGCCAAATGGAATCCACCTTTTGGAAATTAAGCATTGGTCTGGACGAAACCGCCGTCAAACGCGTTGGCCTCGAGCACGCGGGCACAACCGTTTACGACGTTGTCGAGCGCCGTGGGGCTCACGTTGACCGAAACGCCTGTCTCATCGCGCAAGCGGACGTCGAGGCCGCGCAGCAGCGCACCGCCGCCGGTCAGCAGAATGCCGTAGTACATAAGGTCCGAGGCAAGATCGGGCGGCGTGGCGTCGAGTGCGTCCTTGACGGCCTTGGCCATCTCGTCGAGCGGCTTATTGAGCGCACGACGAATCTCCTCGCTCTCGATGCGCACGGTCTTGGGCAGGCCCGTGATCACGTCGCGGCCATTGACCTCGACGTCGAGCTCGTCCTTGAGCGGCACGGCAGAGCCGACCTTAATCTTAATGTCCTCGGCCGTACGCTCGCCGATGGCCAAATTGTAGGCATCGCGAACATGTGTGAGGATAGCCTGATCGAACTCGTCGCCGGCAATGCGGATGGACTGCGACACGACGATACCGCCCATGGCGATAACGGCAACCTCGGTGGTGCCGCCACCGATATCGATGACCATGGAGCCGGTCGGCTCCTCGACAGGCAAGTCAGCACCGATAGCCGCGGCCATAGGCTCCTCGATCAGATAGGCCTGGCGAGCGCCAGCCTGAATCGTAGCCTCGAACACGGCGCGCTTCTCGACCGACGTGACACCGGAGGGAACGCATACGACGACGCGCGGACGAGGGGTCCACGGATAGCGCTTCTCGGAAGCCTTATCGATAAAGTAGCGAAGCATGGCCTCGGTGACATCGAAGTCGGCGATGACGCCATCCTTAAGAGGACGCACGGCCACAATGTTGCCGGGCGTACGGCCAAGCATACGCTTAGCCTCGATACCGACTGCAAGAATGCGCTCGTCGTTTTTGTCGATGGCGACGACGGAAGGCTCGCGAATGACGATGCCCTTGCCGCGCACAGAGACAAGCGTATTGGCGGTGCCGAGGTCGATGGCTAGATCGCCCGCATAGCTACCGAAGAACATGTCCATCAAAGAAAACAACGCAACTCCTGATGTGTTGGATGATTGCTGGAAAACTACTAGCCCATCATACTAGCGCAAGCCCGGCACCTCACTTGCGGTGAAGCACCGGGCAGCGCCAAATCTCATAAGGTCACTACTGGTTGTCAGCGGCCGAGAAATCGATGTCGAGCGAAGATACCGCCCAGCCGATATGGTTATCGGAGCGCACGAATTTGACGGTATATTCCTGCTCGCCGCCCTTGGACAGCGAAGCTTTCACCTTCGCGGTGGTCTCGGTCATGGACTGATCCATGCCCTCGATGGAGACGGTGGCACCCTGCGGGATCGAGGAGATAATCATCGCCTTGGCGTCCTCGGACAGGCTGGAGGCCAGGCAGGACTCGGCCTTAGCGGTATTACCGTCGCCGGCAGCCTGGAACAGATCGGTGATGACGGACTCCTGCGAGGGGATACCCATGCCGCGCGTGTAGGCAAAGCCCAAACCGACCGCGGCAAGAACAATCAGCAGAAGCAAAACCAGGAAGACCTTGAGGCCCGTATGGCGATGGCGACGACGGACCTTGGCCTGCTTGCGGTCCTGACGATCCTGCTGGACCATCTCGGACTCGGACAGCGTAAAGAAGCCCGTGTCGGAGGGATCGGGCATAAACTGGCCAGTGGCACCCGTGGGATCGAGCGAATCGACAGCAGTCGTATCCATGGCGGGCGCCGGGGCCGTGACCATGGCGGTCTGGGCCGAAAGCGCGGCAAGTGAATCGTGCACGCGGGCAAGCTCATCGGCCTGCTCGGGTGTGAGCTGATAGATGCCGTCGGCAGTGGCGGCATTAAAGGCATCGAGCGCCTCGGAAGGACGACCCGCGGCAGAAAGCGCCTCGCCCATACCCGCGTTAAGCGCACGCGTGTCATCGCGCGGACCGGCAAAGTCGATAGCGGTGCGATAGGTCTCCACGGCGTCCGCCGGTCGGCCAAGCTTGATGAAGCAGCGGCCGAGTTCGCCAAGGGCGGCCGCGGGGGCTGGATTGGCGCCATCGATGGCGGCCTGGCGGAAGGCAGTGCCTGCATTGGCGAAATCGCCCGACTGGAACAGCGCGTTGCCAAGACCCAGATAGGCCTTAAACGGCGTGGCGTAGGAAGCATCCTGCGTTGCGGCGGAGAACGCCTGGGCTGCGGTCACATAGTCACCCACGGCAGCGAGCGCCTTGCCGCGGTTGGTGAGCAGCGCTCCGCGCTTTCCATAGGTGCCGTCGTTGAGGGCAGCCGCGTACGCCTCGGCAGCCTCGGCATACATACCCAGGTGCATCAGAGCGTTGCCACGCAGATGGTCGGCCTCGCCCATGATCTCGCTGGGGGTCTTTGCCGCACCGAGCATCTGAGCGGCTGCAGAAAAGTCGCCCGCACGATAAGCGGCTCGACCCTGTTGAATCAGCTGGCTATTCAAGGAAGTCCCCTTTTACTCGTGAACGATCTCGACATGGACGATCTCGTCGCCGGCACGCAGCTGCGAAATCACGTCGAGGCCCTCGACCGTGGTGCCAAAGACGGTGTAACCGGAATCCAGATTGTGCTGGGCTCCCAGGCAGAAGTAGAACTGGGAGCCCGCGGAATCGGGATCCATGGAACGTGCCATGGCAAGCGCACCGTCCACATGGCTGTTGCGCGGGTTGGTGGCAAACTCTCCCTTGATGCAGTAGCCGGGGCCACCGGTGCCGGGCATACCGTCGGGGCCCTCAAGGCCGGCGGCGACGTCAGCGCCGGACATATCGCGGGTATTGGGGTCGCCGCCCTGGATCACAAAGCCGGGCACATAGCGGTGAAACTTAAGGCCGTCATAAAAGCCCATGGTGGAAAGCTCGCAGAAGTTCGCCACATGGATGGGAGCGCCCTCGCCGTCAAATTTGACCTTGATCGTACCCTTCGACGTCTCGATGATCGCACACTCATCACCAGCGAGCTGGTACTCGGGCGTATAAAGCTCTTTCTTAAAACCAAACATGTGGTTCCTTCCTCGTGCGTTTAAAGCATATTTGTACAAATTGTAGCAATAAGCACGGGCTTCCATCAATTGCGCACGCAGGTTATGCCGTCGGAGGGCAACAAATTACGAACGCGGCTGCGGCTTCCAGGCGCTCACATTGGCATCGTACTGGTTAAGGGCGCTGTTGCCGCCCTGTGCGATGGGCGCCAAGATTTCACTCTGGCGGGCGCTCAGCGACTCGCCATCGGGAATGGACAGCGAGATATCCCAGCTCTGGCAGATCATGTCGACACGCTCGTACATCCACTCGGCAAGCTGCTTGAGGTGCTCGATATCCTCCGCGTAGACGGTATCATCTTGCACCTTAAGGTTGTTGAGCTCGTCTTGGGTCTTTTTGATCTGGTCGCGCAGGGCATAAGCGCTCTGCGACAGCTCCTGACGCGTGGAGAGTGGCGTGCGCAGGTACCCGCTGTTAAACGAGTCGACAACCTCGCCGATCTGATCATCGTCGGCAAACGACACGATGGTCCGATACAGACCGTCGAGCTTGGTATAGAGCTGGTCGTCGGAAAGGACGGTCTCCTCCTGGACCACCTCGGCGGTATCGTCGGACTTGGTTTCTTCCTCGATAGCCTCGCCCTTCTGGCGCGAGGGGAACGTCGTCTTGGCGGCCTGGCCAAACTGGTCGTAAAAGCCCGGCATAACGCCCATGGGGTCCGACGTCACAAACCAATAGGCACTGCCGCATACGGCAGCGAGCAACGCGATGACGATGAGCGGCTTGGGAATACGGCGCTTGTGCTTGTGGTAGGCATCCTCGTCCGGATGCACCTTGCGCTTGGGTTTTTGATTTTTGGACTGAGCGTCGTCACGAAGGGACACCGGCAGCGGGATATCGACCTTGGGAATGCCAAAATCCCTGTCGAAAGCCGGCAGCACGCAGGTCTCATTGGGATCGGCGGCATCGGAAAGTACCGCGGCGGCAGAGGCCGGCGCATGGGGCACCTCGGTATCGATCTGCTCCTGCGTCAGGCGGGGAAAACCAGCCGTGCGCCCAGCAGCCAGGTCGGATGCTGCCGCATCCTCGGATAGAATGCCCGGGGCAGGGCGCCCGCACTTGGAACAGGTACGGTCATGAGGCGACAGACGGGCACCGCAGCCTTCGCAGAACACAAACTCGGTGTGCTCGGGGCCATCGCCCGGGCCAACATAGGCATTGCAATAGGGGCAGAACGAGGAGCCGTCCTCTATGGTCTTGAGACAATGCGGGCAAATCACGGCATCCTCTTTTCGGAATCATTCGAACCATCGAGGTTAGAGCATAACATCGCTACGCCCCTAAAGGCACAGGGCACCAATTCAACATCGCAGGGTAGCTAATTTGGGACGGGGCTTTTTTAGCTGCCCTGGCCGCCAATCGGCCAAATAGATCGCGTCATCAGCCGGGTAGCTAAAAAAGCCCCGTCCCAAATTAGCTACCCTGCGAGGAGCGGTTACTTCTTCTTTTTGCTCGGCATCGAGACCTTAATGCCCTGGGCGGACTTGGTCACACGCGAGCGCTTGGCGCCCGCGCCCTTCTTTTTCTTGGGCTGGGTCTTTTCCACGCCCTCGAGCGCGCGGGCTTCGGCCTCACGTGTCGTACGCTCCTCGCGGCGCTGCGCCATGTCGGCGGCGACGCGCTTGGCAAAACGCTCGGCCGTCGAGCCCGTCGAGCTCACCTTGCCGCCACCGCGGCCCAAGCGAACGCGCACGCCGCGGCCAAAGCCAGTGGCGGCATGACGGCGACGCGGCTTAAGCGAATCCATCATCGTGGCGAGTTTAAAGAACACGCCGCAAGTAAAGACCACAATCACCAGAAGGATAATTGCCTCGCCCATCGACAAGTTGGCGATAGACAGCAGCTCGGGGAATCCGATAACGCCCACCAAGATGCCGACGACGACAAATACAAAGAGCATCACGCGCAAGGGTGTGAGCGGCTGCGAGATACGCCAGATCAGGCTCACGCTTGCCGCGCACGACGTGAGAAGGCACATCGTCGACAGCGTGAGTTGGCTAAAGCCAAACACGCGCGCCACAAAGATGTCGAGCGCCGCGGCCAAAATGACTGCAACCGACGCCGGCAGCGCGCGCTTGAGCACGTTGGTCAAGAATGACCCCTTCACGCGGGCATTGTTGGGCTCAAGGCCCAGCACAAAGCCCGGCGCGCCGATGCAGAAGAAGTTGATGAGCGTCATCTGGATTGGCTCAAAGGGATACGGCGGCAGCGCGATGCACAGCGCCGCCAGGCCCATCGAGAACAGCGTCTTGGTCAGGAACAGCGAGGCCGAACGCTGCAGGTTGTTGATGGAGCGACGGCCCTCGGCCACCACGGCGGGCATCGAGGCAAAGTCGTTATCGACCAGCACGATCTCGGCCACGTTGCGTGCGGCGTCGGAACCGGCGGCCATGGCCACGGAGCAGTCCGCCTCCTTGAGTGCCAGCACATCGTTGACGCCGTCGCCCGTCATGGCAACGGTATGGCCACGACGCTTGAGCGCCTGCACGAGCTCGCGCTTCTGCTGCGGGGTCACGCGGCCAAAGACGTGATAGCGGTCCACCGCCGCATCAATCTTGGACGGCGTATCGAGCGTCGTGGCGTCCACATAAGCGTCCGCCCCCGGCACGCCCACCACGCGCGCGATCGACGACACCGTGCGCGGGTCGTCGCCACTGATCACGTTAAGGGTCACGCCCTGCTCGTTAAAGTAGCCGATGGTCTCGGCGGCCGAAGTGCGAATCTCATCGCGAATGGTCACAAAGCCCACGGGCTCGGCCTCGCCCACCATATCGCCATCGGGCGTAAAGCCGTCCACACGGGCCACCACGAGCACGCGGCAGGTGTCGGCAAGCTCGGCCACACGATTTTCGACCTGCGCAAAGATACGCTCCGAAAGCACAAATTGCGCCGCGCCCATCACATAGGAGCCCTGCGCAAACGAGGCGCCGCTCCACTTTTTGGAGGACGAAAACGGAATGACCGACAGCGGCTCGGACACCTCGACCGGGCGGTCGGCGTAGTAGTTGAGCAGCGCCTGGCAGGTCTCATTGGCATCAGCCGAGGTCGCGCGCGCGACATTGGCAAGCGCAAAATCGAGCACGGTAGTATCGACGGTGACAGGTGCCTCGTCCGAGGCCAAGCCCACGCCCTCAACGGGCAACGGATAGGTGCCCTCGACCTCCATGCGACCCGACGTGATAGTGCCCGTCTTGTCCAGGCACAGCACGTCGACGCGCGCGAGCGTCTCGATGCAATAGAGCTGCTGCGCGAGTACCTTGCGGCGCGCCAGGCGCACCGTGGCGATGGCAAGCACTGACGAGGTCAGCAGCACCAGGCCCTGCGGAATCATGCCCAAAAGAGCGCCCACCGTGGACAGCAGCGCCGACGAAGGCACGCGACCGGCCAGCAGCTCGGAAAAGCACCACGAAAGCGCGCTATCGCCCGGCGTACCGGCGGCATCCCATAGCCCGCTCACACTCGCGGCAAACAAGGCCAGACCGAGCGGAATCATGATGACGCTTGCAAAACGCACGATGGCGTTGAGCGCGTTCATGATCTCGGAATTGACCTTTTTGACGTACTTGGCCTCGTTGTTGATCTTGGCCACATAGTTATCCGCACCAACATGGACCACGCGGGCACGCAACAGGCCCGAGTCTATAAAGCT
Organism: Collinsella sp. LCP19S3_B6; assembly: GCF_052121815.1. NCBI lineage: Bacteria > Bacillati > Actinomycetota > Coriobacteriia > Coriobacteriales > Coriobacteriaceae > Collinsella > Collinsella sp. LCP19S3_B6. The sequence goes on along the minus strand of NZ_JBQKDN010000003.1, from coordinate 19,233 downwards.
GCCGCTCATGAGCTCGGAACCAGGCTGCTTCTTAATAAGGTCGCTCTCGCCCGTCAGCAGACTTTCGTTAACGAGCGCCTCGCCCGATACCACCACGGCGTCGGCAGGTATCTGGTCCCCGCGCCCCAGACGAATGATGTCGTCGAGCACGATCTGGTCCAACTCGAGCTCCACCTCGGCACCATCACGCACCGCGATGGCCTTCTTAGAGGTCAGCAGTGTGAGCTTATCGACCATCTTTTTGGAGCGCATGGACTGGATAACACCGATGGCGGTATTGAGGAACACCACGAACAGGAACGTCAGGTTCTTAAACGATCCGGTCATAATGACCAAAATCGCTAAGACCACGTTGATCAGATTGAACAGCGTGCAGAGATTTTCGATGATAAGCTCACGAACCGATTTGGTCTTGAGCTCCATGTTGCGGTTGATCTTGCCGGCGGCAATGCGCTTCTCGACCTCGGCGGTCGAAAGTCCGCGCTCGATATCCGTCGTTGCCATACCACGTCCTATCACGTCGCGTCGGTATAAGAAAAACCGCCCGGACCATGCGAGGTTCGGACGGCCTTACGTTCGATGGTGCCCCATGTTGGATTCGAACCAACGGCCTTCTGCTCCGGAGGCAGACGCTCTAATCCCCTGAGCTAATAGGGCCAACGGTTGGCATTATACCCAAGTGCGCCACGAGCTAACAACATAATAGAAAAAGCTCTGCAATTACGTGGGAGACGAAGCGCAACGGCTCACTTTAGGACGCAAAAGTGAAATAATTAGTATAAACTCTCATGCACCATATGATACGGCTCGCACTGCGGGCCGTTTTTGCACGGGTTATCCATCGAGGTGAGAGGCACACCATGATTGCAATTTTAAAGCAGAGCGCCAGCGATGAAGCCATCGGCCACATCGTCAGCTGGATTGAGAAGAAGGGTCTCAAAACCGACGTGTCGCGCGGCGAGAACGAGACCATCATCGGCCTGGTGGGCGATACGACCAAGATCGACCCGTTCCTGCTCGAGTCCATGGACGTCGTCGAGCGCGTGCAGCGCGTCTCCGAGCCGTTCAAGCGTGCCAACCGCAAGTTTCACCCCGAAGACTCCGTCATCGACTGCGGCCACGGCATCAAGATCGGCGGCGACCAGTTCCAGGTCATCGCCGGACCCTGCTCCGTCGAGGGCGAAAACCTCATTCGCATCGCACGCCGCGTAAAGGCCGCCGGCGCCACCATGCTGCGTGGCGGTGCCTACAAGCCCCGCACCTCCCCTTACGCCTACCAGGGCATGGGCCCCGCCGGCCTGGACCTGCTATGCGAGGCATCGGCCGAGCTCGACATGCCGATCGTCACCGAGATCATGGACCCACGCGACGTGCAGGTCTTCTTGGATAAGAAGATTGACGTCATGCAGATTGGCGCCCGCAACGCGCAGAACTTCCCCCTGCTCAAGGAGGTCGGCAAGACCAAGACCCCGGTCCTGCTCAAGCGCGGCATGTCCGGCACCGTCGACGAGCTGCTCATGGCTGCCGAGTACATCATGAGCGAGGGCAACGACAACGTCATCCTGTGCGAGCGCGGCATTCGCACCTTCGAGACCCGCACCCGTAACACCTTCGACCTCAACGCCGTGCCGGTGCTGCACCACCTGTCGCACCTGCCCGTCGTGGCCGACCCCAGCCATGCGACCGGCTACACCCGCTACGTTGAACCCATGGCGCTCGCCGCGACCGCCTGCGGCGCCAACGGTCTGGAGATCGAGGTCCACGACGAGCCCAGCCGCGCGTGGTCCGACGGCGCCCAGGCCCTCACCCCCGACCAGTTCGACGACACCATGCGCCGTATCCGCGCCATCCGCGAGGTTGTCTGCCAAGAGACCATGGAGTAGCACATGGGTACGGTAAGAAACGCACGCGTTAACCAGGGCGGCCCTAAATGCGCCGGCATTGTGGGCCTGGGTCTGATCGGCGGCAGCTTTGCCCGCGGCTATGCGCAGGCGGGCGTCCGCGTGCTGGCCTGGGACCCCGACGATGACGTCATGACGGCCGCCAGCATGGGCACCGTCGCCGGCGAGCTCAACGACGAGACGCTCGGCGAGTGCGACATCATCGTGCTTGCCTGTTACCCCGAGGCCTGCATCGAATGGCTCGAGGCGCACGCCCAAGCGCTCGCCGACGCCACCGATACCGAGGCCATCATGGGGCCCGTGGTGATTGACACCGTGGGCGTGAAGGGCATCGTGTGCGAGCGCGCCTTCGAACTCGCCCGCGAGTACGGGTTTTACTTTGTGGGCGCGCACCCCATGGCGGGCACCCAGTACTCGGGCTACGCTCACTCCCGTGCCGACCTGTTCCAGGGCGCGCCACTCGTGCTCGTGCCGCCCGCGGTGGACGATGCGCTCAAGCTGGAGCTTTTAGGCCAGGTGCGCGAGATGGTGCGCCCCTTAGGGTTTGGCAAGTTCAGCGTGACCACCGCCGCCGAGCACGACCGCGTGATCGCCTTTACGAGCCAGCTCGCGCATGTCGTCTCAAACGCCTACGTCAAAAGCCCGACTGCCCAGGTTCACCACGGTTTTTCGGCCGGTAGCTACCGCGATCTTACCCGCGTGGCGCACCTCAACCCGCAAATGTGGTCCGAGCTCATGATCGACGACGCCGACGCACTTGCCTTCGAAATCGACCATCTGATCGACTCGCTTGGCGCCTACAGCCGTGCGCTCAAGGACCGCGACCAGCGTTATCTTGAGAATCTCCTTGCCGAGGGCGACCGCATCAAGCGCGCGCTCGACGACGAGGCCACCCACTAGACCACCTATCACGCCAGGTCGAAAGGACCAAAGCTTATGGCGATTACCATCGATATCGACACCGCACGCCCCTACCAGGTGCACGTCGGCACGTTTTTGCTGGAGCAGGCGGGCCCGCTCGTCCGCGCCACCGCCGGCGGTACCAAAGCCGTCATCGTGACGGACACCAACGTGGGCCCGCTCTACCAAATGCCTGTTAAGCAGAGCCTGGAGGCTGCGGGCTATACGGTGAGTGTCTGCACCTTCGAGGCCGGCGAGGCCCACAAGCGCGCCGAGACCTACATCAACATCTTGGAGTTTGTGGCCGAGCACGAGCTCTCGCGCTCCGACGTGATCGTGGCACTCGGCGGCGGCGTTGTAGGCGACGTGGCTGGCTTTGTGGCCGCCACCTACATGCGCGGCTGTAAATTTGTGCAGATCCCCACGAGCCTGCTCGCTATGGTTGATTCGTCGGTGGGCGGCAAGACGGCCATCGACCTAGCAGCCGGCAAAAACCTGGCCGGCGCCTTTTGGCAGCCGAGTGTAGTTATTGCCGACGTGGGGTGTCTCGCCACCCTCACGCCCGAGCAGTTTGCCGACGGCTGCGGAGAGGTCGTCAAACACGCCGTGATCGCCGACCCCGAGCTTTTCACCGAGTTGGAGAAGACCCCGCTCACGCTGGAGCTCCTCAACCGCGACGTGGCCCGCGTGGCGCTCATCATCGCCCGCAATATCGACATTAAACGCGCCGTGGTTGTCGCCGATGAGCGCGAGACCAACCAGCGCAAGCTGCTCAACTTTGGACACAGCGCCGGACACGCTGTCGAGGCCTGCGAGCACTTTGAGCTGGGACATGGCAACTGCGTGTCGATCGGCATGGGCATCATCACGCGCGCCGCAGCGCTTCATGGCATTTGCGACGCCGAGCTGCCCGGCCGCATCGAGGAGCTCTGCGCACGCCACGGCCTTAAGACCCGCTGCGAGCTTTCGGCCGACGCCGTCTTTGCCGAGGCACTCCACGATAAAAAGCGCGCCGGTGACACCATCGACCTGGTAATTCCGCACGGCATTGGCCGCTGCAGCATCGACCGCACGCCGCTTTCCGCCTTTCACGATTTAATTGCCGAGGGCCTCGGCCAGAAGGGAGACGCCTCCGCATGCTAGCCCGCATCACTCCGTCCCCACTCAAGGGCACCGTCCCCGCCATCGCATCCAAGTCGATGGCGCACCGCCTGATCATCTGCGCCGCCCTTGCCAACGGTGAGACGCATGTGACCTGCAACACCACCTGCGCCGATATCGAGGCCACGGTGCGCTGCCTCACGGCACTCGGCGCCCGCATCGAGACCGTCGAGGATGGCTTCCAAGTCCATCCCACTATGAAAAGTATTGAGTTTGGCCTGCTCAAAGCACTTGCCGGTGGCACGCTCGACTGCGGCGAGAGCGGCTCCACGCTCCGCTTTATGCTGCCCGTCGCCTGCGCGCTGGGAGCAGAGGCCACGTTTGTGGGCCAGGGCCGTCTGGGCGCCCGCCCGCTCTCCCCGCTCTCGGACGAGATCATCGCCGCCGGCTGCGACCTGCAGGGCCTGGGCGGCTTTCCGCTCAAGACAAGTGGCCGCATGCGCCCGGGTACTTTTATCCTGCCGGGCAATGTGAGCTCACAGTACATCTCCGGTCTACTGTTGGCAGCCCCGCTGCTGGCCCAGCCCTCCTGCGTGCAGGTGACCGGCCTTATCGAGAGCCGTCCCTACATCAACCTGACGATCCAGGCCATGAAGGCCTTCGGCGTCGAGGTCAACGTCGAGCGCATCCCCGCCAAGAATGGCAAGCCCGAGGTCACGAACTTCCGCGTGAGCAGCGGCTCGTACCGCACGCCTGGCAACGTGGCTGTCGAGGGCGACTGGTCCAACGCCGCCTTTTGGCTGTGTGCCGGCGCCATCGGCTCCGACCCCATCACTGTCGAGGGTGTGTCACTCAGCTCGGCCCAGGGTGATCGCAACGTGCTTGCCGCGCTTTCGCGCTTTGGTGCCCGCATCGTGCGCTCCACCAACGCCGCCACCGTGCAGTCCGACAAGCTCGCAGGCTTTGAGATGAGCGCGCACGACATCCCCGACCTGGTGCCCGTTATCTCGGCCGTAGCATCGCTGGCGCAGGGCCGCACGTTCATCCGCGATTGTGCCCGCCTACGCATCAAAGAATCCGACCGTCTTGCCACCACCACCCGTGAGCTCACCGCGCTGGGCGCGCAGGTGCGCATTGCCGGCGACGACCTCATCATCAAGGGCGTCGATGCCTTTACCGGCGGCGAGGTCGATTCGCACAACGACCATCGTATCGCCATGATGGCCGCCATCGCCGCGAGCCGTGCTACCGGCGAAGTTGTGATCCACGGCGCCGAGGCCGTCAATAAGTCCTATCCCGATTTCTTTGACCACTACCGCCTGCTGGGCGGCAAGGTCACGCTCGAGGAGGAATAGCATGTCCTCGACCTTTGGCAACGTTTTGCACTTAAGCATCTTCGGCCAGTCGCACTCCCCCGCCATCGGCTGCTCGCTCGACGGCATTCCGGCAGGTATCGCCGTTGACCAGGAGCAGCTGCAGGCCTTCCTCGATCGTCGCGCCCCCGGTCGCGACGAGACCGCGACCAAGCGCCGCGAGGCCGACGCCGCGCACATCATTGCCGGTGTGGTCGATGGGCACACCACCGGCGCGCCTATAGCCGCGATTATCGAGAACACCAACATGCGCTCCAAGGACTATTCCGAGCTGCGCCGCAAGCCCCGCCCGGGGCATGCGGACTACCCCGCGCGCGTGAAATACCACAACATGCACGATGTCGCCGGCGGCGGGCATTTTTCCGGCCGCTTAACGGCTCCCCTATGCATCGCCGGCGGTATTGCGCTGCAGGCACTCGAGGCGCGCGGCATCAAGGTGATGGCACACGTCGCGCAGATCGGCGGCATCTCCGACCTGCCCATGGACGACATGGTCTATCGCGAGGCCGACCGCAAGGCGATCCTTTCGAACGACCTACCGTGCATCGACGCGGCAGCTGCCGGCCGTATGCGCGAGGAGATTCTCGCCGCACGCGACGAGCTTGATAGCATCGGCGGCATCGTGGAGTGCGGCATCTATGGGCTCCCCGCGGGTATCGGTGACCCCATGTTCGATGGCATCGAGAACCGCATCGCACAGATCGCCTTTGGCATTCCCGCCGTAAAGGGCGTGGAGTTTGGCATGGGCTTTGCCGTGGCCGCCATGCGCGGCAGCGAGAACAACGATCCGTACCGCATAGATGCCGAGACCGGCGAGATTGCGGTCGAGTCCAACAACGCCGGCGGCATCCTGGGCGGCATCTCCACCGGCGCACCCGTCATGTGGCGGATGGCCGTAAAGCCGACGCCCTCCATCGGTCGCGAGCAGCAGACCGTGGACATGGACGCCATGGAAAATGCGGAGCTCTCGGTCCACGGCCGCCACGACCCCTGCATCGTCCCGCGCGCCGTCCCCGTAGCCGAGGCAGCCGCGGCGCTCGCCATCTGGGACGCCCTCCTAGAAGACGCAGCCCAGCTTTAGCCCACCCACCCCGAGGGTAGCTAATTTGGGACGGGGCTTTTTTAGCTACCCCCATATGCCAGTGAGTATTTGCCCCGGCACCCATCGATTCGCCACCAGTCAAAGGGTAGCTAAAAAAGCCCCGTCCCAAATTAGCTACCCCAGGCAACGATTCACGAAAGGGGTCTCCATGGACCTTGCCGACATCCGCCAGGCCATCGATGGCATCGACACCACGCTCCTCAACAGCTTTGTCGAGCGCATGGACATTGCCACCGAGGTCGCCAAATCAAAGATCGAGATGGGCAAGGCCGTCTTCGACCCCGCCCGCGAGCGCTCCAAACTCAACAACCTCGCCAGCCGAGCACCCGAGCGCTACGAGGCCCAGACCATTACCCTGTTCCGCCTCCTCATGAGCATGAGCAAGGCCGAGCAGCAGCGCTACATTAACGAGCTCAAGGGCATCACCGTGTCGCAAAAGGCCCATGCCACGGCGGCAGCATTTGACACACCTTTCCCTCAGACGGCCACCGTTGCCTGCCAGGGCGTGGAAGGCGCCTACAGCCAAATTGCCGCGTGCAAGCTCTTCGACGTGCCCGACATTGCGTTCTTTGAAACCTTTGAAGGCGTTATGCGCGCCGTACGCGACGGCTTCTGCGAGTTTGGCGTGCTGCCCATCGAAAACTCAACCGCTGGCTCGGTCAACGCCGTCTACGATCTTCTCGCACAGTTCGATTTCCACATCGTGCGTTCGCTGCGCCTCAAGATCGATCACAACCTGCTCGTCAAACCCGGCACCAAGCTCGCAGACGTGCGCGAGGTCTACAGCCATGGCCAGGCCATCGCCCAGTGCGCCGGCTTTATCGAGGGCCACGGCCTGCACGCCACCAAGTACCCCAACACTGCTATGTCGGCCGAGATGGTCGCCAACTCCGCTCGCACCGACGTCGCCGCCATCGCCTCGCGCAGCTGCGCCGCGCTGTATGGCCTCGAGGTGCTGGAGCCCAATATCCAGGACTCGGACAATAACTACACACGCTTTGTCGTCATCAGCCGCGAGCCGCGCGTCTATCCCGGTGCCAACCGTACCTCGCTCATGATCACCACGGCCAATGAGCCGGGTGCCCTCTACCGAGTGCTCGAGCGCTTCTACGCGCTCAACATCAACCTCATCAAGCTCGAGAGCCGCCCCATCCCCGGGCACGACTTTGAGTTTATGTTCTACTTTGACCTGGACTGCCCCTTTGGCAGCAAGGCCCTCGACGACCTGCTCGATTCCATCGACGACGTGTGCGAGAGTTTCACCTACTTTGGCAGCTACACGGAGGTGCTCTAGATGACCGATACCACCGCAACCCGCCCCTACGGCGTGCTGGGCCGCGTGCTGGGCCACAGCTACACCCCGACCATCTACAAGGAGCTCGCAGGGCTGGAGTATGTGCGCTTTGAGCGCGAGCCCGAGAACCTCGAGGCTTTTATGACGGGCGACGAGTGGGAAGGCACCAACGTGACCATCCCCTACAAGCGAGCCGTCATGGACTACCTGGACGAGCTGAGTCCCCTGGCCAAGCGCATGGGTAACGTCAACACCATCACGCGCCTACCCGACGGCCGCCTGCGCGGCGACAACACCGACTACTTTGGTTTTCAGTGCCTGGTCGAGGAGCTGGGCGTTGAGGTTGCCGGAAAGAAGGTCCTCGTGCTCGGCGCCACCGGCGGTGCCGGCACCACAGCAAGCATGGTGCTCGGCGACCTAGGCGCCATCGTGGTGCCCGTGGGTCGCACGAGCGAGGTCAACTACGATAACATCGCACAGCAGTCCGATGCCGCGTTGCTCGTCAACTGCACGCCCGTCGGCATGTTCCCCCACTGCCCCGACGCGCCTTGCACGCTCGAAGGACTTGACGCGCTCGAAGGCGTCATCGACATTGTCTACAATCCCGCCCGCACGGGACTCATGCTCGAGGCCGAGCGCCGCGGCATCCCCTGCATCGGCGGCCTGCTGATGCTCGTGGCCCAAGCGGCACAGGCTGTTGAGCGCTACACCGGTCAGATTACACCGCGCGAGCGCATCCTGGATGTGACGGAGCGCCTGTCCCGCCACGAGCAGAACATCGCGCTCATCGGCATGCCGGGCTCGGGCAAGACCCGCGTGGGCGAGCAGATTGCCCAGCTCACGGGCCGCGAGCACATCGACTTAGACCGCGCGCTCGAGGAGCGCCTCGGCATGCCCTGTGCCGACTATATCGTCGAACGTGGCGAGGCGGCATTCCGCGAGCAGGAGACGGCGGCGCTGGCCGATATCTCCAAGCGCAGCGGCCTGGTGCTCTCCACCGGCGGCGGCGTGGTCACACGCGACGAGAACTACCCGCTGCTGCACCAAAACAGCCAGATCGTGATGCTCAACCGCAAGCTCGACGAACTCGCTCACAAGGGCCGCCCCATCACCGCCCGCGACGGCATCGATAAGCTCGCCGAGCAGCGCATGCCGCGCTACCGCGCCTGGGCCGACTACATCATCGACTCACGCGACTGCGCCGCCAACACCGCCCGCGCCGTCCTCGACACCCTCTAAAACCTGCCAAAAAGGGACAGGTTTATTTTGGCAGGTTTTATCTGGGCAAACGTCGCAGACAGCAAGCCCCGCCACCAACCAGACCACAAAGGAAGCAACCATGAAAGCACTCGTCATCAACGGCCCCAACCTCAACATGCTCGGCATTCGCGAGCCGGGTATCTACGGCAGCGACAACTACGACCGCCTGGTCCAGATCTGCCAGGAGGCAGGTGCCGCACAGGGCTTTGACGAGGTCGAGGTCTTCCAGTCCAACCACGAGGGCAGTATCGTCGACAAGATCCAGGAGGCTTACGGCAAGGTCGACGGCATCGTCATCAACCCGGCGGCCTACACGCACACCAGCGTAGCCATCCTGGACGCCCTCAAGGCCGTCGCCATCCCCGCCGTTGAGGTCCACATTAGCGCCGTCGAGACGCGCGAGGACTTCCGTCAGGTGAGCTACGCCCGCCTGGCTTGCTTTGCCACCATCACCGGCGAAGGCCTCCAGGGCTACGCTCACGCGCTGGAGCTGCTGAAGGAGCATCTCGAAAAGTAGCGTCGCGAGCAAATCCATCAACACGACTACGCGCTAATAAAGCCAGCGCCGGCAGTAGCGACCTCGCTGCTGCCGGCATTTTATTACTGGCATATAATCGTTGCAGTCACACTACGTCTGGAGACCAACATGCTGAGCATTCACCTGGGGGATTACCCCGGTTCCATCTACGATACCGAAACCTATTTTAGGAACTCATACTTGGACTCATGGTTCGAAGACCCCATGGCCGCACAGATTATTAAACGCGTGGACGGATCAGAGCTCATCGGTCCCCACAACATCGTAAGCAAGCAGCTGGGCTCAATCACTCCACTCGAACTGTCCGGCGGCGTTAAGACGCTGCTGCTGGTGCGCAATCTCCCAAATATGGTGTTTAACGCATCCACCTGCGGAGACAACTGTGCCCGCTGGCTACTCAAGATCGGCAAAGAACAGGATGTGCTGGTGACCCTTTACCACATCATGAAATTCCCCTGGAAGAACTTTGAAATCCGCATTGAAAACGATGGCCGCATCGTCAGGAACATGCAGGAGTTTGTCGGTGCCACGAATGACTTTTTGGATGTTGATGAGTAATGAGGGGAACGCACACCGTTGTCGTAGAGCGTGCAAAGGTCAAATACACGCTCACGTTTAAACGAAATATTTCCTTCATACGCGGCAACAGCGGCACGGGCAAAACGACGCTCATCTCGATGATTCGCGACTACAACGACCGAGGACAGGAAAGCGGCGTTACACTCAGCTGCGACGTGCCCTGCGAAACGCTTTCTGGCAGACGCTGGGAGCGCGAGCTGTCGATTATCGAAGATTCAATCGTCTTTCTAGATGAGGGTAACGAGTTTATCTACTCAAAGGACTTCGCCAAAGCCGTCAACGGCTCGTCCAACTATTTTGTTCTGATATCTCGTCGCGACGCCAACGAGCTCCCCTACAGCGTCGACGAGATCCTAAAACTGGTCAACACCACAAGCAAGACGATCAATGGCCGCAAGAGCGACAGGCGCTTCTACTCGGTGACCAAGCCGCTATATGACCACACGGCAAGTATGCTGTATCAGGACCTTAACGTAGGTTTCGACAATCCCGATGCCGTAATTGTCGAGGATAGCAAGTCTGGTTATCAATTCTACAGCGCCCTTTGCAACCGACTGGGAATCCCCTGCTACACCGCTACCGGCGTAGCAAACCTAAAACGAACGATTCACGAATGCCCCGAGCAAAACGTTCTTGCCATTGGAGACGGCGCAGCGTTTGGCCCCTACATCGAAAAGGTGCTGGGACAGCGCGTTTACAAGAACGTTCGCTTGTTCCTCCCGGAATCATTTGAGTGGACGCTTCTGCAATCCGGCCTCATCCCCAACAACGACATTCCAAAAATCCTCAAGGATCCTTCGAGCTATATCGAAAGCCGCGACTACCTGAGCTGGGAGCGGTTCTTCACCGACGTATTGATCAAGTACTCGGCAGACACTCGCTACGCCTACAGAAAAGCAAAGCTCAATGAGCAATACCTGAAGCCGCAAGCAATAGATGCAGTCGGGAGCGTCTTGCCCGAGTGCCTACGGGCAGAATAGCGAGTCCTTAAGTTCATTTGGAAACCTGGCAACGCTCACGCACTGGAGCTGCTGAGGGAGCATCTCGGTTAATTGCAAACATGAAATAGCAGACAATAGCAAGATATTAAAATCTTGCAGCCCCTCATTAGAGCAGTCTGCCACTGATCGAGCGAAGAGGCATCTTGGGCTGCAATGATATGATAAGTTCCATTGAATATTTTTGCGTAACGAAAGGCATCTATGCATGATTGAGAAGTCGACAAGCAACAACATTAAAGTGCTCGGAGTAGTAATGACGGCCGTAATTGTTGCATATCATTCCTGGCCGACAACTCCTCCCGGCTTAGGACCAGTTGATCTACGGCTCAACGAACTGATTGCTTCTTCAATAAATCAGCTTGCCGTCTTAGCAATGTCATATTTCTTTACGGTGTCAGGGTTCCTATTGTTTTCGGGGCTCACCCCAAAAAAAATACCTCTAAAAATCAAGAAACGAGTCAGGACGCTTCTTATTCCATACCTAATTTGGCAATTGTTATCAACTGCATATCTCGTTACCGTCGGAGCACCTTACTCCATTGAAAAATGGATTGGTACGGTATTTCTGTTTCAAACTTGGCCCCCCAATGGAGCCCTTTGGTATGTATATGCAATATTCCTGCTGGCGTGTTGCTCTTACCCAATCCTTCGTCTACTAGAGAATCCCAAAATAGGTGCCATTGTTGTTGTGGCCTGCTTTTTTACCTGTTTCAAGCTGGGAAATTCAGCCAACCCTGCCATTCAAAGATTCTTTACCTACGGCTATAACGGAAACACCGTTGGATATCTACCGGCATATATTTTAGGAGCATACGCAGGGCTTCACTCCGACAACAATAACCGCACAATCACACTATGTATCCTGCAGCTATTCTTAGGCTTTATTTTTATATCAAAAAATGGTGATTCCTTCGCATATATCACGGTGAGATGCATTCCCACCTTAATGCTATTATTGCTAAATCTTCCAGTTATTTACGAAAGCTCGACAGTATACAAAACTACTTTTCTAGTTTACGCATTGCAACATCAACCATATTTATATTGGCTGGATGAGTTCTTAAGGGGCATCACGGTATGCCTCCCCTCAATTGCTTTAGCGAATATCTCATTTAAACTTCTATATTGCGTGATTCTATTTGCTCTTGCCGCCGCGCTATATCATGCCCTAAAGTACGTCAATGCAACTTTAGTTCTTTCGCTCTTAACCGGCGGGCGCGCAGAGAGATCGCTCAAGGTGGCGGTAAAATAGCCGTAATACTTATCGGCCAAAGTGGCCAGCAGGACGCAATTATCTAAAAGTTGAAACGTTGTGCACATCCCACATCTTAAATATCTGTCCAATTGACATACAAAGGAGCATATCCATGTCCCAGTACGATTACCTTGTCGTCGGTGCCGGCCTTTCGGGTGCCGTCTTTGCCAATGCCGCCAAGCGCGCCGGCAAGTCGGTCCTGGTCATCGATCGCCGCGATCACATCGCCGGCAACATCTACACCGAGGACGTCGAGGGCATCCAGGTCCACCGCTACGGCGCGCACATCTTCCACACCTCTATGAAGGACGTCTGGGACTACGTCAACCGCTTCGCCGAGTTCAACAATTACGTCAACTCGCCGGTCGCCAACTTCCACGGCAACATGTACAACATGCCCTTTAACATGAACACCTTCGCCAAGATGTGGCCGGGCGTCGTCACGCCGGCAGACGCCAAGGCCAAGATCGCCGAGCAGGTGGCCGCCGAGAACATCGGCGAGCCGCAGAATCTTGAGGAGCAGGCGCTGTCGCTCGTCGGCCGCGACATCTTCGAGACGCTCGTGAAGGGCTACACCGAGAAGCAGTGGGGCCGTGATTGCCGCGACCTGCCCGCGAGCATCATCAAGCGCCTCCCCTGCCGCTTTACCTACGACAACAACTACTTCAACGACCGCTACCAGGGCATCCCCATGGGCGGCTACACCAAGATGGTCGCCAACATGCTCGAGGGCGTCGAGGTGCGCTGCGGCGTGGAGTACAAAGAGCTGATCGCCGCCGAGCCCGATATCGCCGCCAAGACGATCTACTGCGGCCCCATCGACGCGTTCTACGACTTTAAGCTGGGTACGCTCGAGTACCGCAGCCTGCGCTTTGAGACCGAGACGCTCGACGAGCAGGACCACCAGGGCGTGGCCGTGGTCAACTACACCGAGCGCGAGATCCCCTACACGCGCATCATCGAGCACAAGCACTTTGAGTTCGACACGCAGGACAAGACCGTCATCACGCGCGAGTACCCTGCCGACTGGAAGCCCGGCGACGAGCCCTACTACCCCATCAACGACGCCAAGAACGAGGCCCTCTACAAGCAGTACGAGGAGCTGGCGGCGCAGGAGGGCGACGTGATCTTCGCCGGTCGCCTGGGCGGCTACAAGTACTACGACATGGACAAGGCCATCGCCGCCGCCTTCGAGCTCGTCCGCAACGAGCTGGGCGTGGAGCCCACGGAGGCGTAGGGGCGCAGCAGGCCAAAGCAGACAGCCAAAATTACAAAAGCAGTAAGTCCGGTGCAGCGATCGCCGTGCCGGACTATTTTTGTGGAGCAATCGAAGTGCACTACTTCTATTCAAGAAAACAGGGCCGCAAGTCATCCCCATGTCTTGCGGCCCTGTTTAGACAATACCAAGATTCAATATATGCCAAGCCTGAATTCAGAGTCTTTAATACAAAAATTGCGGCGCTGCTTTCCCTTGCAGACGGACTGATGATGCACAGGATAGGTCCTACTGAGCAAGCCTGCTTTTTACTTCTGTTGTAGAGATTCCGGGGGTTCGGTTCAAGTAGACAACATCGCAGATATCTTTTAGCGATTCGAAACGAGGGTCGCCAGCCCAATCCCCTCCCATACAAACAATATCGGCATGGTATATTTCGACGTCGCGCGTCTTCTGATTCCAATCATTTTCGGGAATGACCAAGTCAACATAGCGTAGAGCCTCAAGCATCTCGCGCCGAACTTCATAGGAGTAAAAGCTGGTCTTTCCTTTGAGTGCATTAAATTCATCAGTTGACAACCCTACGATTAAATAATCGCCAAGCTTGGAAGCCTGCTGAAGGAGACGAATGTGTCCATAATGCAGTAGGTCGAATGTTCCATAGGTAAGCACTCGTTTTAAGGAATGATGACTCTCCGCACCGACTAAACCAGTTTCAAACAAATCGGGGTTTGCTTCAATCCGAACAGAGGAAAGTGCGCCCATCAGCCGCTCCAAAAAAGAAGAGCCGCCACATTGACGGCTCGGTAAATACGAGGTGCTCCATGGCGGATTCGAACCGTCGACCTTGGGATTAGAAGTCCCCTGCTCTATCCAACTGAGCTAATGGAGCATAAAGCCGCGCGTCCAAGCGGGTACAAGCGCACGCGACTGATAAATTATAACCTACTTGAACTGGTCGTGGTACGCCTTGCAGACCTCGTCCACGGGGCCATCCATACGCAGGTCGCCCTTTTCGATCCAAACAGCACGCTGGCAAATACGCTCAACCTGCTCCATGGAGTGAGAAACGAACAAGACCGTGACGTCACCGCTCTCAATAAAGTGCTGAATGCGGCGCTCGCACTTCTGCTGGAAAAAGACATCGCCAACAGAAAGCGTCTCATCGACGATGAGGATATCGGGCTCGGTAATCGTAGCGATAGCAAAGGCAATGCGTGCAACCATACCCGAAGAGAAGTTCTTCAGCGGCATGTCAACGAAGTCTTTAAGCTCAGCGAACTCGATGATCTCGTCAAAACTAGCGTCGATAAACTCCTTGGTATAGCCAAGCAGCGCACCGTTCAGATAGATATTCTCACGCGCGGTAAGTTCCGGGTCAAAGCCGGCACCAAGCTCAATCAGCGGTGCAATATTGCCGTGAACCTTAACCTCGCCTTCGCTGGGCTCCAAAACGCCAGCGATAATCTTGAGCATCGTAGACTTGCCGGAACCGTTAGTGCCAACAAGGCCAACGACCTCGCCGCGATGCACATCAAACGAAATGTGCTTAAGCGCACGGAATTCCTCAAAGAACAGCTCGTGCTTTGCGAGCTTAATAAAGTACTCCTTGAGGTTTGTAAGCGATTCGGACGCCATATTAAAAATCATGGTGACGTCTTTAACCTCAACAGCAAGGGGCTGCTTGCTGTAATCAATAGCAGATTCAGTCATGAACAGCACTCCTTAGATGTAGAGAATAAACTTGTGTTCGGTCTTGTGGAACACGGTATAGCCAGCAGCAAGGGCGATAGCAGCCCAAGCAACACAAAGGCCAAGCGTAAGCGCAGAGGGCACGGTGTTGAACAGGAAAATATCACGCATAAACTGCAGGTAGTTGTACATGGGATTCACCACAACAAGCACCTGAATCCAACGAGCCATTTGACCAATGAAGTCGGTCGTCCAGAAAATCGGCGTCAGATACATCCAGGCAGTAATGACAACGCTCCACAGATGCATAACATCGCGGAAGAAAACCGCCAGCGCCGAAAGCATCAAACCCAACCCCATGCAGAAGCACATGAGCAAAAGGAGGCAAACCGGCAACAGGATTAAATGCCAAGTAGGAACTACATGGAACCAGAACATGACCAAGGCGACGGCAACCAGAGAGAAAGCGAAGTTAACAAGCGAAAACAATACCTTTTGCACCGGGAATACCCAGCGATGCACCTTGACCTTCTTTAGCAGTGAGGAAGCCCAAATGATGGACATAAGTGCTTGGTTCGTAGACTCGGACATGACGGAAAACGTCACGTTACCGACGATCAAATAAAGTGGATACATCTCAGGCGTGATGGAGCCATTACGACCTTGGGCAAAGATAGTCGAAAACACGATCGACATGACAATCATCATCAACAAAGGATTAAGTACGGACCAAGCTACGCCCAAAACGCTGCGGCGATACTTAATCTTAAAATCCTTGGTAACCAGCTGCCTGAGGATAAATTTGTCCTTCTCATAATCATTTTTAGCGTGAGAGGCCGGTTTAGCCACCGCTTTCTGACTCTCAAGATTGTCAGCCACGGACCATCTCCTTGTCTCGTAAAACATAACATTGGAAAGTATAGCCCTCCCGCGTAAACGATAACTCACCGCAACAAATCTGGAGAACTAACCCATATCTAATCAAAGGGATGTGTGATGGTTATACTTTCGACCAGTTAAGTCATATAAAGGAGGTCCTATATGGACTATTCGAATATCGCCGTCATTATCCCTTGCTACAACGAAGCATTAACGATCGGCAAAGTTGTCGATGACTTTCACCGCGAATTGCCAGACGCGACAGTATACGTTTACGACAACAATTCCGCCGACAATACGGCACAGATAGCCAAGCAGCACGGGGCCACAGTGCGACATGAACCAAGGCAGGGAAAAGGCAACGTCTGCCGCCAAATGTTTCGCGATATCGACGCCGAGTGCTACTTGATGGTTGATGGAGACGACACGTACCCCGCCGAAGCCGCCAAATCGCTCTGCGAGCCCATCCTTAATGGCGAGGCAGACATGACCGTCGGCGACCGTCTCTCTAATGGCACCTATGCAGAAGAGAACAAAAGAGCGTTTCACGGGTTCGGAAACAATCTTGTTCGTGCCATGATCAAGTGGATTTACGGCTACAGCTTTGACGACGTGATGACCGGCTACCGAGCCATGAGCAAACCCTTCGTCAAGACCTTCCCCGTTTTGAGTGAGGGCTTCCAGATTGAAACCGAGCTCTCCATCCACGCTGTCGATCACCGCTGGCGTATTCAAGACGTGCCGGTAGAGTATCGAGATAGGCCCGCAGGCTCCGAGTCCAAGCTCAACACAATAGGTGACGGTATTAAAGTTATCGCAATGATTGGAACGCTTTTTAAGGATTACCGTCCACTCAAGTTCTTTAGTCTTATTGCATTCATCTTTGCCATCATAGGTCTCACTCTCGGAATCCCAATTGTTGTGGAGTACTTCCAAACCGGCTTAGTCCCCCGCTTCCCCACAGCCATGCTCGCGGCCTCATTCATGTTTCTGTGCGGGCTGAGCCTGGCAACCGGCCTCATCCTCGACTCCGTAGCAAAAGTTGAGAAAAAACAATGGGAACTGCAGGTGTATAGCAAAACAGAATGCAATCACTAGCGATGCCACAAATTAAAGGGCGGTATACATATTTTATTTAGCATTTAATCATGCTATCCACCGCTTAGTGGGAGCCGGGCTCCACTCATCCAGATTTAATCAGTCGTCGCAAAACCATCGAACTACGTAGGCTATATTAAACAGAACTCAATTCTCAACACGAAGGATATAGAATGGGCATCCTGTCACGCATCGCCGACCATCTTCCCGCATCAAAGCGAGCAATTAGAGATCTTCGCTCAGATGTCTATGAACTCTATGAACTCAACCGATCCATCAATGCGAGGATCGAGCAGGCCGACAACGGTATTAACGACAACCTGAATTTTAGGGCCGAATGGCTTAAAAGTGATAACGACGGCGTTTCGATGAGAATCGAAACGATGCTTTGGCAGCTTTACCGAAACGACAACGAAGATCTACAAGACGCAAAGAAGCGTTTTTTCGCGTCGCTTCCGAAAGCCAACGGCGGACTCAGGGCAATGCAGCTCGGATGTGCAAAGCTGCTTGGAGAGTTTGACTCATTATGTAAAGACAACGGTCTTCAATACTGGATAGCATTCGGAACGCTTCTTGGAGCAATCCGACACCAGGGCTTTATTCCTTGGGATGATGATAGCGATCTCGGCATGATGCGATCGGAGATTGACAGACTTATCGATATTGTCAGCGATGACGAACGGTATAGAATCTCAATCGTTTACGATGTCTGGAACTTCTGTAAGCAAGTTCGATTTATGTACGCAGACATTAATAATCCCTGCTTTTTAGACTTGTTCATATTTGAAGAGAGCGGCAACGCCGATAAAAAGACGTTTGAAAAACAGCTAGAACTAAGAATGAAAATGATAGCTGAGATGAAAGACGCGCCCTACTACAGCGAATGGAAAGAAAAGGAATTCATTCCAGCATCCGATCCGCTTACAACCCAAATAGAAGAAACGTTTGCAAAATACCGCTCGATCGAAATCGATCAAGGAATAATAGATGCGCAGGCAACCAATGGAATGCTTTGGGGCATCGAGAATATCTACATTTTGTCTGAGTATCAATGGGCATGTTCAAAACAGGATGTATTCCCAACACAAACTATTTCTTTTGAACAGATTCCTTGCCAGGCACCGAATAATCTCAGAAAGTTCACCGAAGACGTATATGGAGATATCTACCGAGTGCCGAAGGATATTTCGACACACCGCGAACACATCAATAAAGAAAACCTTCGCGCACTAGAAGATCAAGAGTCATAGGATCCAATTATCAATGGGGTCGATATTTAATTAATAATACCGACCCCATAATTAAATTCAGCAAGAAGTTAACAGCCGCGGTAGTGTCGAGAAAGTTGGTGTAGTGCCCGATCCGAAGCGAGTCGGCCCGGCGTCCCAGAATCTGGAATACGGTTGATATCCTATGCCGCCTCGACCCTGTCCGCAAGCTCGAGGCCGGACTCGAGCATCTTCCTTGCCTCCGCCTCGAGCCGCGCCCAATCGACGGGACCGTCGGTCCCCCGGGTGCGACCGTCGTCGTAGAGCTCGTTCATCCTCGCCTCCGAGAAGTACCTGGACTCCTGCCATATCTCGTCCTGCTCGCACATGACCGCGCCCGCGAGCCGCACCAGCGAGCCCGTGGGGTGACGCATAATTTCTTTCGCAAATTGACAACCGCATAGCGGAACACGGCCCGCGCCCCGTCATATGATTTCTAGCGACTAAACAACAAATCACCAACGAAGGGGGCACGGGCCGTGTCTGCGAACATCGTATCAGTCGACGAGGAGTCGCTGCGCAACGACATAAAGAATCTGGTGAGGAAGACCGTAGAGGAGACGCTCAACGCGCTGCTCGACGAGGAGGCGTCGGAGCTCGTCGGGGCCGGACGCTACGAGAGGACGGCGGGCCGGGAGGCCTACCGCAGCGGCCATTACACGAGAAGGCTCGTCACGGGCGCCGGGGAAGTCGAGCTCAGCGTGCCGAAGCTCCGCGGGGCGACCTTCCAGACGGCCGTCATCGAGCGCTACCGCAGGCGCGAGACCTCGGTCGAG